>JAJPYK010000020.1 GCA_021205005.1 Paraprevotella sp.
GTAGAGGGCTTCCACGTGGGACGCGATTTAGGTTTTCCTACGGCCAATCTGCAACCGGACAATTCTCAAAAGCTGGTGCCGAAGAACGGGGTTTATGCGGTGCGGGTACGTGGAGTGCTCGACGGTCGGGAAAGAACGTTCGACGGTATGCTGAATATCGGGTATCGTCCTACGATCAATAATGGGAGCAATCGGAGTATCGAAGTACACGTGTTGGATTTTGACGGTAATCTCTACGGTTGTAGGTTGACTTTGGAGTTTATTCGGCGATTGAGGGATGAGAAAAAGTTCCGGACCCGGGGGGAATTAGTGAACCAGCTCCGTTCTGATGAGGATGCTGTGAGGATGATATTAAAGAACCATAAAGCAATGGATTAGAAATGAAACGTACAATCTGTTTGATTTTCATATTTTTATTGGCGCAATTGTTGTCGTCAATGGTCGTGATGTTCTTTTTCAATCTTCCCACTCTCTTGCATAAAGGGCAGTTGGATGTGAATGCGTTGGCCGGATCACCTTCGGCCGTGGGCCTTTCTCTTTTGTTGAACGGAGCTTTAGTGTGGGCTGTGATGACCTTGTTGAGATGGACGGATCGTCGGAGTTTCCGATTGGGAAGTTATGGCTGGAAAGCTTTTTCCGTTTTGATTTTGGGCCTGATCCCCGTGATTTTTATTGTGAATCTATTGCTGGAGACCTTGTCGTTGGAAGATCTGAACAAGGAATTTTTTACTCAACTCGTTTATAATCCTTGGGGAGTACTGGCCATTGTATTGGTGGGACCTTTTTCTGAAGAATTGGTGTTCCGCATGGGAATACAGCGTCATCTGATCCGGAGTCGACTCACTCCGTGGCTTTCTATTCTATTGTCCGGATTGATATTCGGTATCGTACATATCAATCCGGCACAGATCCCCGGTGCAGCTGTATTTGGATTGGTTCTGGGATGGCTGTATTGGCGTTCCGGAACAATCTGGGTTCCGGTGGCCGCACATATTTTCAACAATCTAATAGGAGTCGTGATGATTTGGTGTTCGGGGGACTCTGACCTTACGATGGCCGATCTTTGTGGAGGCGGAGGCTTGGTTTGGCTTTGGGCTGTGGTCGCGTTGGTCATCGGATATTGCTTTTATCGTTATCTCGATGAACGTATATTCTCTCGCTCGTCACTTAACGAAAAGGAGAGGGATAGTGACGCAATTCATTCCTAAGTGCTTTGGCCTGTTGTTGAGTCACTTGATCCATACAGGCCCAAAAGCGCGGACCGTGGTTCATCTCTTTCGTGTGGCAAAGCTCGTGCAGCAGTACATAGTCGGAGAGGTGACGGGGCAAAATCATCAGATACAACGACAGATTTATGTTTCCGCGGTTGGAACAACTTCCCCAACGTGTGCGGGCTGAATTGATACTGACGCTACGGTAATGGAAGCCATGACGCGCGGCCAATTGGTAGAGTCGTGTCGGAAGAATCTCTTTAGCTTTCTTGCGCAATATTTCAGTGATTACTTTAAAAAGCCAAGGTTGCAATTGTCTGAAGTTGGTATGTGGAGGATAAATGATTTCTATTATTTCACCCTGATGACGGAGAAGGAATGTTTCGCACGTTCCTTCCGTGAACATAAGTGTGAGTTGATCGGTTTCTATTTTGAATTGATTGTCGATCATTTCTTGTTTGCTATTGCCTTCTCTCCCTGACAGAGAATGAGTAGTTAAGGTATACCCCCGAAGTGAGATCTCTTATTATGAACATTCTCACTCTGGGGGTGGATAAGGTTCGCTTGATATTAGCCTCTTTTTTAAGAACTATAAGCTTATTTCTTATTATTGAATATACTAAGATTCCATTCTGTTTGCCAAGGGATGGTCATTTGTTGGGTCTGTGGGTTGATTATAAGCGGGAGCCAAATGTAACGGCTGTCCTGAAGATCTGTCTTTTTCCACATATCGAAACAAGCAATGTAGGCATTCTTTTTTCCTTGGATAGGGATGACGCAAGTACTTTGTCCATAGAATGTTTTTTCGGCGTCCGGTCCTGTGCAAGGGTCGCCGACGGTCCATTCCCCCATGATTGAGTCTGCTACGGCCAATTCCGCGCTATTCGGATCCCATCCTGTGCAGCCGCTGGAGAGCATATAGTATTTTGTTCCGTATTTGAATACGGCCGGAGCTTCACGCGACATACCTATGAATCTACGCACATAAGTACCGTCCGGTCGGATATAGTCCGCAGTCAGTCGATTGATGTGCATCGTTTGGTTATTCTCAGACGAAGAAAACTGGTAGGCCGTGCCGTCATCATCGACAAATAAGGTCTGGTCTCGGCTCATCTGGTCATTAGGGCGGAATCCACCTAAATATTTAAACTCTCCGGTGGGGGAGTCTGAGACGGCGACACCGGCAGCGGCTTTGCCGTAATCAGGGCTGTCGGCATGGATCCACATGACGAATTTCTTTGTTTTCTTATTATAAATGACTTTCGGACGCTCTACAACCTGTGACGGATGTAGATCGCTCTCGTCATCATCTGGATTCGCTTTCAATACGACGCCTTCAAACTTCCAATTGAGCAGGTCCTTGCTGGAATAGCAACTTACTCCGGTTACGTCGGTGCGATAACGTTCCCATGTAGCATCAGACGGAAGAACGGTTTTTCCAACTTTATACTCTCCATACCAATAATAAGTGCCTTTGTAATAGAGCACGCCGCCGCCGTGGGCGTTAATGGGGTTTCCTTCTGTGTCGTTCCAAACTTCCTTTGGACGGAAGAACTCGTTTTTTTGTGCCTGTACGTGTAGGGCTCCCCACGAACATACGGCCATTACTGCAATTGCAATCCTTCTTAACATGATCTGATGTAGAGGTTTATTTTTAAATTGGCTTCAAAGATAGCATAATCTTTATTATGAATCAAGAGGTTATACCGGAAAATACTTATAAAATGAAAAAGGGCTACCTCCACAGGCAACCCTTCTCTTCGTTAGTATGTTATGAAAAAATTGAGAGAATTGAAACTTCACAGCTTCATTGCGTTTTATTAAGCACTAACTTGTTTATATAGAAAAAGCATAAAATGTTCGTTTTAATTGTTTTCTTTAATGGTTCCGGAAGAGAGCAGATCCATGAAGTGCTTGTCCATATCACCCGTGAAATTGACCACGGTGAATGTTTTCTGCTCCGATGCCAAATTGAACATCACCAGTTCACGTACCGTGTCACCATGTTTGCGTACGAATATCTGGTCGTCCTTTCCCAGTGCATCTTCAGCCCATGGCGTGAACCGGTTCTTATTATTTTCCATCAGTTCCTGAGCTTTGCGATAGAGCTTTTTCCCTTGTCGCGTAGCTGTGATGATGCGTGCACTCTTCAGTTTGGAAAGCAAATAACTGGGAACTTCCTCGTCTTTGTTTTCATTGGAGTTTGTCATGACCGTCACGAGCTTCTCCATCATTTTCGGACTGACTGTTTGGCATTGTACATCATCCTTTTCTGTACATAACTCCATAAATTTGGCTGCAAAGTCCTGTGCCTGTACTCCCTGCAATAAACACAAGATCCACAATAGACAGAGAATTCTTTTCATTACTGTTCGTTTGCTTTGTCTTGTACTTGCTTTTGCAGGACGCTATCTTGTTTGGCGGCTTTATTTAAGCTTTGCGATACCATTTGCAGGGCATCTGACACTTGGTTATAGGCCGTTTCAGGGTCGTTGTACGAATCCTGATAGTTGTCGTAGTTATAATCATTTTCCACCGCATTACTTTGGCGGAATGAACTTTGTGCTGCATTACCCAGAGTCAAGATGATAGCCACCGACGCTGCGGCCTTATACAGCGGCATCAATCGGTGCACTAACGTAACCTTACGGGCTTTGACCGGTTCGTTTTCCTTGATCTGTGCCAATATCTTATCCTCAAAACTTTCGCTTAACTTAGCTTCTTGCAATTGCTTTTCGCTGGCGAACAGAGATCTATATGGCATCAAATGGGCGGGAATATGAGTTTGGTTGAAGAATGCTTTAAGTATAGCCTCTTCTTCCAAAGAGGTTTCGCATTGCCAATAGCGTTCCAGAAGTTGTTCTATGTACTTATATTCCATATTTTTGTATTTCTGTATACTTTTGTTTTATTCGTTGTCTGGCTCTGAACAGATATACTTTAACCTGCTCCTCACTCAAATTCAGAATCGTTGCAATTTCCTTATAACTTTTGCCTTCTATTTCCCTCAGTTGAACGATGTCCTGCTGTGTTTGGGGCAATTCTTTCAATAGTGATTGAAGAAGTCCGAGCCCCTCGCGTGCTG
>JAJPYK010000287.1 GCA_021205005.1 Paraprevotella sp.
TTTTATGAATTTAGACGTTATGTTATATTCGTCCAGATCAAGAATCGACTTGCGGGTGGCCATCATACGGTCATATTCCTCTTTACAACCGACCACAATCTTGCCGAACTCGCGAAGTCCCGTACCGGCCTGAATCAAGTGACCGCAGATCACGTTCTCCTTCATACCCTCCAGCTTATCGGTCTTGCCGTTGATGGCAGCATCGTTAAGCACCTTGGTAGTTTCCTGGAAAGATGCCGCCGACATGAAGCTCGATGTTTGCAGAGCCGCACGGGTGATACCTTGGAGAATCTGAATGGAAGTAGCCGGCATAGCATCCCGAACTTCCACCGTACGCAGGTCTTTCCGCTTCAGAGTGGAATTCTCATCCCGCAACTTACGTGCCGTAACGATCATACCGGGTTGCATAGTTTCGGAGTCTCCTCCGTCCACCACGACTTTCTTTCCCCAAATACGGTCGTTCTCCTCGGCGAAATCCAGTTTGTCCACGATCTGCTGTTCCAAGAAACGGGTGTCTCCCGGTTCGTCTATCTGCACCTTGCGCATCATCTGACGTACAATCACCTCGAAATGCTTGTCGTTGATCTTCACACCCTGCAAACGGTATACGTCCTGAATCTCGTTCACGATGTATTCCTGCACGGCGGTAGGACCCTTGATGGCCAGAATATCGGCCGGAGTGGTAGCACCGTCGGACAACGGCGTACCGGCACGCACATAGTCGTTCTCCTGTACCAGAATCTGTTTGGACAACGGCACAAGGTATTTCTTCACCTCGCCCAACTTGGAGGTCACGATAATCTCGCGGTTACCACGTTTGAGTTTACCCATCGTGACTTCACCGTCGATTTCGGAAACCACTGCCGGGTTCGACGGGTTACGCGCTTCGAACAGCTCGGTCACACGAGGCAGACCTCCGGTGATATCGCCGGCCTTGCCGACGGCACGAGGTATCTTGACCAGGACATCGCCGGCCTTGACAATCTGATTGTCTTCGATGGCCAAGTGACCGCCAATGGGGAAGTTATAGGTACGGATCAACTCGCCGTTCTCATCAAGGATATGGGCTGAAGGAACTTTCGTACGGTCCTTCGACTCTATGATGATCATCTCACGAAAACCGGTAGTCTCATCGGCTTCCACACGATAAGTCACACCCTCGATTACATCCTCGAACTGAATCTTACCCGGCGTTTCCGTCACGATTACGGCGTTGAACGGATCCCATTTGGCAATGAGCTTGCCTTTCTCCACCTTGTCGCCTTCGCTCACGTATAAGGTAGAACCGTAGGGCACATTCTGCGTAAAGAGCACGATGTCCGTATTCACGTCTACGAAACGCACTTCGGCCAAACGTCCTACCTCTATCTTCGCGGCAATACCGGTTTCGTCCGTAATGTCTACCGTACGCAGTTCCTCGAATTCCACCTTGGCATCGTATTTCGCGATGATAGAGGCGTTGGCGGCAGCATTTGAAGCCACACCACCGGCGTGGAACGTACGCAAGGTCAACTGTGTACCCGGCTCACCGATAGACTGGGCGGCAATGACGCCGACAGCCTCTCCTTTCTGCACCATACGGCTGGTGGCCAGGTTGCGTCCGTAGCATTTCATACATACTCCCTTGCGGCTCTCGCAAGTCAGCACCGAACGAATCTCAACGCTCTCGATCGGAGAATCTTCGATTTCCTGCGCCCGAGCCTCTGTGATTTCCTCACCGGCAGCCACGATCAGCTTGCCCGTCGTAGGATTCACGATATCATGTACGGACACACGGCCCAAGATGCGTTCATAAAGAGAAGAGATGACTTCGTCGCCGTTCTTCAGGGCCGTACATACCATTCCGCGCAAGGTGCCGCAATCTTCTTCCGTGATGATCACGTCATGCGAAACGTCCACCAGACGGCGGGTCAGGTATCCGGCATCGGCTGTCTTCAAGGCCGTATCGGCAAGACCCTTACGGGCACCGTGAGTAGAGATGAAATA
Source organism: Paraprevotella sp. (assembly GCA_021205005.1). Taxonomy (GTDB): domain Bacteria; phylum Bacteroidota; class Bacteroidia; order Bacteroidales; family Bacteroidaceae; genus Paraprevotella. The sequence goes on from JAJPYK010000287.1 coordinate 1,987, forward strand.
CTCCAGCACGCTCATACCCTCCTTGAAGTTGGAAAGAATCGGGTTCTCGATGATCTGAGCGCCTTCCGCACCGGCTTTCTGAGGCTTGGCCATCAAACCGCGCATACCGGAAAGCTGACTGATCTGTCCGGCAGAACCACGGGCTCCGGAATCCAACATCATGTATACGGCATTGAAACCTTGGTCGGCCTCTTTCATCGTCTTCATCAGCACCTTGGAAAGGTCGTTGTTGACGTGCGTCCACGTATCGATCACCTGGTTGTAACGTTCGTTGTCGGTGATGAAACCCATACCGTAATCATTGGCAATGCGTTCCACTTCCTCATTACCGCGCTTAACCAGTTCTTCTTTCTCGGCAGGAATGATGATGTCGCCCAAGTTGAAAGAAAGTCCGCCGACATAGGCCATACGATAGCCCAAGTTCTTGATACCGTCCAAGAAGTTGCAAGCCCGGCCCACACCGACCGTCTTGATCACGTCGGTAATAATGCCGCGCAAGGTCTTCTTTGAAATAATATCGTTGAAGAAGCCCACCTCGTCGGGAATGATTTCATTCACGATCACACGGCCCACGGAAGTTTCTACCATCTTCGTCTCCAACTCACCTTTCTCGTTCAGGTCTTTCGCCCTTACTTTGATCGGGGCATGGATGTCCACCCGCTTCTCGTTGTAAGCGATGACGGCTTCTTCGGGCCCGTAAAACGTCAGGCCCTCGCCCAACGAACCGGGACGGAGCTTGGTGATGTAGTACAGACCCAGCACCATATCCTGCGAAGGTACTGTGATCGGCGCGCCGTTGGCCGGGTTCAATATATTATGTGACTGGAGCATTAGTATCTGCGCTTCCAGAATAGCCTCGTTGCTCAAAGGCAAGTGCACGGCCATCTGGTCGCCGTCGAAGTCGGCATTGAATGCGGTACAGGCCAGCGGATGGAGCTGGATGGCTTTTCCTTCGATCATCTTGGGCTGGAAAGCCTGGATACCCAAACGGTGCAAGGTCGGCGCACGGTTGAGCAACACGGGATGACCTTTCATTACATATTCCAGAATGTCCCAGATGACAGGCTCTTTACGGTCGACGATTTTCTTGGCCGATTTCACGGTCTTCACGATTCCGCGCTCAATGAGTTTACGGATGATGAACGGTTTGTAGAGCTCGGCAGCCATCAGTTTAGGCAGACCGCACTCGCCCATCTTCAATTCCGGTCCCACGACGATTACGGAACGAGCGGAATAATCAACACGTTTACCCAACAGGTTCTGACGGAAACGTCCTTGCTTACCTTTCAATGAATCAGAAAGGGATTTCAGCGGACGATTGGCATCCGTCTTCACCGCGCTCGATTTGCGGGAGTTGTCGAACAGGCTGTCCACCGCCTCCTGCAACATACGCTTCTCGTTACGCAGGATCACTTCGGGGGCCTTAATTTCGATAAGACGCTTCAAACGGTTATTGCGGATGATGACACGACGATAAAGGTCGTTCAAATCGGAAGTGGCGAAACGTCCCCCGTCCAAAGGTACTAACGGACGCAGCTCGGGAGGAATGACCGGAAGAATCTTCATGATCATCCATTCCGGTTTGTTGCGGCCGCGACTGGCGCGGAATGACTCTACGACCTGCAGACGTTTCAAGGACTCGGTCTTACGCTGTTGAGCCGTATCTGCGTTAGCGCTGTCGCGCAATTCATAAGAAAGTTTGTCCAAATCCAGACGGAGCAGAAGGTCATAAATAGCCTCCGCACCCATCTTTGCGATGAATTTATTCGGATCGGTATCTTCCAGGAACTGGTTTTCCTTGGGCAATTTCTCCATGTAATCCAAATACTCGTCTTCGGTCAACAAGTCGTTGGCAGCCAAACCTTCTTCAGCCAATACACCGGGCTGTATCACGATATAACGCTCGTAATAGATCACTGCATCCAGTTTTTTCGTCGGTATGCCCAACAAATAACCGATATTGTTGGGCAAAGAACGGAAATACCAGATGTGAGCCACCGGCACAACCAAGGCGATATGTCCGGAACGCTCGCGACGAACCTTCTTTTCAGTCACTTCCACACCGCAACGGTCGCAAACGATCCCTTTATAACGTATACGTTTATACTTTCCGCAATGGCATTCATAGTCCTTGGTCGGACCGAAAATACGCTCGCAGAACAAACCGTCGCGCTCAGGTTTATAGGTACGGTAGTTAATGGTTTCAGGTTTCAGCACCTCACCATACGAATTTTCCAGGATTTATTCGGGCGAAGCCAATCCGATGGTTATCTTCGTAAAGTTACTCTT
>JAJPYK010000242.1 GCA_021205005.1 Paraprevotella sp.
TTACTGAATGTCCATTATTAACGTTTAATTTAATACCTAACTTTCCGAGAAACTCTAAAATTTCTCCACCGTCTTTCTCAATTCATTTCAAAATACCCCTCCTTTTTCAGCTCCTCCACAGCAGCTTCCAATTCGGCATACCAGGCTTCACCGAAGCGACGAATAAGGGGAACTTTCAGGAAACGATATACAGGCAGATTCAAAGAACAACCCTTGAGCACTGCCATCCGGCAGACAGACCAACGGTGATAATTCAGACAGATAGTGTCACCGATTGTTTTTAAACGGATGGGATATAAATGACAGGAAAGAGGTTTATAAAAATGACTTTTACCCTCACGATAGGCCTTCTCCAATGCACAATAACAATAACCACGATCGTCATAGCAGGTAAATACGCAGTCTTTCCCATGCACTATGCTGGTGACTAAATCACCGTCTTCATCGGTATAAACTACTCCTTGACGATCAATCACGGACTGAGCCGAAGCCGAAAGCCAAGGCCACACCACAGGCAACGCCTCTTCCAAAGCGGCAACCTCTTCCAACTCCACCGGAGCACCGGCGTCCCCCTCCACACAACAAATTCCTTTGCAAGAATCCAGATCACAACAGAACTTTTCGCTCAGACAATCCATGGAAATAATCGTATTGTCGATCTGAATCATGGGTATACGGTCTTCTTTCATCTGATCTTACCAATTAATGGGCGTTTCACCATGCTGTTCCAAATAGGCATTGGCCAAGCTGAAATGCCGGTTACCGAAGAAACCGTGATAGGCCGACAAGGGAGAAGGATGAGCCGAACAGAGAACCAAATGACGACTTCGATCGATGAAATCGCCTTTTTTCTGCGCATACGTTCCCCAAAGGATGAAAACCAGATGCTCGCGACCCTCTGCCAAAACTTTGATAGCCGCGTCTGTAAACTCTTCCCACCCCTGATGCTGATGTGATCCGGCCTGATGAGCACGTACCGTCAAAGTCGCATTGAGCAGCAACACGCCTTGTTCGGCCCAACGTGTCAGATTACCGCTCTGAGGCATCGGTTTACCTAAATCGGTCTGGATCTCCTTAAAGATATTCTGTAAGGAGGGAGGAAACGGTACACCGTCGTTCACAGAAAAGCATAAGCCGTGCGCTTGTCCCGGACCGTGATAAGGATCCTGACCGATAATCACGACTTTCGTCCGGTCGTACGGACAAAGGTTGAACGCATTGAAGATCAATCTTCCGGGAGGATAACAGGTCGTCGTGCGAGACTCCCGACGAACAAAATCCGTCAACTTTGCGAAATAAGACTTTTCAAATTCTGGGGCCAAATGCTGCTTCCAGCTCGGTTCGATCTGTACATCCATAAACTCATTCTTAGTTTAAGGCAAAGATACGCAAAAAACCTGAAAAGCCGGTCGATGGACAACTGAATAGCCGAAGACAAAGGAGTTAAGGCTATAAAAAGGCGGAAATATAGGGTTGCATCGAGGAGTAAAGGCAAATCGAAGCCCAAGACCCGTTACGACTCCATTACCGCGGACCGCCTATGTAGAATATCATGATTTGCCCTACATATCTATTGTATAAGAAACCACAACCGCTTTCACTCCTGCCTCCGGATATTTGCTTTTATAATACTCCGTGAGGTCATAATACAAATTCGGTATAGGGGCAACCCTATAATCAGATCTTGTCGACGTACTCTTCTCCGTGAGAAATACATCAAACGGAGGATAAGCCTTATTACCCGCCTCATCCAGGAATATCCATTCCATGTAACCATACACCTGACCACTTGGAACAAGAATCTGATACGACGAGGAAAACTCTTCATAGTCTTTATGGGTGGTCTTCAATGTTCCCGTCCCCAACATCTTGCCCCGGTCATCCACGATAATCCATTTTCTGTTCAAGGAGTCTGAAGCATAAATAAGGCAATGGGATCTCAAGGGGAAAATTGAATGAGCTTTCAAATCCGTCTCTATTTCCTCTTTTTTATCCGCTTCCACGGCATATCGGTATTCAGGTATGGATCTATCCTTATAATACCATTCAGGAATGAAATGCGAGGGTAAACCTTCTGAATTCTTTTTCTCCTCTGATCTTACTCCAAGCTGTTTATATTCCGTCCAGGCCGGCTCGCCCATACTGTAATCCAGATAACTTGTTTCGCTCACTTCTATCTGGCATTCGTACCCATCCTTGAAATCAAACCCACGGATAGATCCAAGGGCCGACCAGTCATTGGAACCGTCTTTCTTTACCGCATATATATCTTTAAGGTAGTTACTTCCGTTTGAAGTCAATAGGCCTGGAACTTTTTTCGATGCAACAGTAAGTACATATTCTTGATGATCCGTGATTTTCCTCCCTTCTTCATCGTCATTGTGGCAACTTACCCCACAGCATATACAGAAGAATAGGAACAATATACCCCCAAGGCCTTTCGTTATCATGATACATTTATTCATGGTTCTCAACTATTAAAGCCGTGACCGACGCCCGACTTATCATTCTTATCGGTTGCTAAGATAAAGCCTTTCTACATATATTCCAAACCTATACTTTTTTTTTCTGAAACCCTCTTCTTCGGCAACATCGGCATGAGAAACCGGAAAGACATATCCGCACGAAAAGAATACTCCAGCGCAGAAACCGTATGCCCCTAAAAACAAAACGAGGGTGTGTCATAATTCAAATTTCGAGATTGACAACTTATAATCTGTAAGTATCCTCCGTTGAACTAAGCAAAAACAACCTTATAAAGCTCTCCACGAAGCTCTATATGGTTGTTTTTATTGAATGAAGTTTCTGATTATTACTTTTTCAAAGTGCTTTTTGAATTATGACACACCCTCAGACCCACAAAAAGGGAAATATTAATCTTTTATCAGATTCTTGCCCGTCATGTCGGCCGGTTGCTCCAGCCCCATGATATGCAAGATCGAAGGTGCCACGTCAGCCAAAATACCGTTTTCCACAGTAGCGTGAGAATTGGACGTCACATAAATGAACGGCACCGGATTCAACGAATGCGCCGTATTGGGCGTACCGTCCGGATTGATGGCATTGTCGGCATTGCCATGGTCGGCGATGATGATCACCTCATAGTCGTTCATGGCCTTGGCCGTCTCCACCACTTCCTTCACACAAGCGTCCACCGCCTTCACCGCCTTCTCGATGGCGGCATAAATACCGGTATGTCCTACCATATCCCCATTGGCGAAGTTCACCACGATAAAATCGTACTTGTCTTCTTTGATGGCTGCGACCAGTTTGTCTTTCACTTCATAGGCGCTCATCTCCGGTTTCAGGTCGTAAGTAGCCACTTTGGGCGACGGTACCAAGATGCGATCTTCACCCTCGAACGGCGTCTCACGTCCGCCGTTGAAGAAAAACGTCACGTGAGCATATTTTTCAGTCTCTGCCGTATGCAACTGTTTCAATCCCTTACGACTGAGATACTCGCCCAACGTATCCGGCACGTTCTCTTTCGGGAAGAGGATATGCACGCCCTTGAAGCTGGCGTCGTAGGGCGTCATGCAATAGTACTGCAATCCCGGTATGGTCATCATGCCCTGTTCCGGCATATCCTGTTGGGTCAGCACCACGGTCAGCTCCTTGGCACGGTCATTGCGGTAGTTGAAGAAGATCACCACATCACCTTCTTTTATCGTTCCGTCTACAGTAGAGTTATTGATGGGCTTCACGAATTCGTCCGTCACCCCCTCGTCATAAGATTCCTGCATGGCCGCTACCATATCCGTAGCCTGCTTGCCTTCGCCTTTTACCAACAGATTGTAGGCTTCTTTCACCCGTTCCCAACGGTTGTCACGGTCCATGGCATAGAAACGTCCGATGATGGAAGCGATGACGCATCCCGTCTTGTCGCATTCAGCCTGCAACTGTTCGATGAATTCCTTTCCGCTCTTGGGATCGGTATCACGACCGTCCATGAAACAATGTACGTAAGTATGCCCTATGCCATAAGTTTGGGAAATGCCGCACAACGTGAAAAGATGCTGCAAAGAAGAATGCACTCCGCCCGTCGAAGTCAATCCCATCAAATGTACGCTCTTGCCATGACTTTTGGCATATTCGTAAGCTGAAACGATTTCCGGGTTCTTCAAGATACTGCCGTCAGCACAGGCACGGTTGATCTTCACCAAGGCCTGATACACGATACGACCCGCCCCGATATTGAGGTGACCCACCTCGGAGTTTCCCATCTGTCCGTCGGGTAAACCCACATTCTCGCCCGAAGCCTGTAACTC
>JAJPYK010000246.1 GCA_021205005.1 Paraprevotella sp.
TTATCTATATAACTCAGCATATTCTCCTATTCGTGCGGGCCCCGATATACCCATTCCGCGGAAAGCATTGCGTCCTCGTAGAGCTTGACGTAATGATCGATTGTTCCGTTCAGGATGTCCCATTCCGATTAATTCCTTGATGGTCGCTTTATGGGTTTCGTGGCCGCCGTGTCGGTGGGCGATCTCCCATTGAAGACAGAGGCTTTGGGGTTCGATCTCCTTGATGGCCGGCGAATGGAACAGATCTTGTATGGTCAAATATACCCGGATTCGTGCATTTTCAACGGGGATTATACTCCGGACGAAAGCGAATTTACATAAAATAGGCCGACGTGACATCGTCAATATACGATAGCGGAGTAGCTGATCTGCGGCTGGTTCTGGTAATAAGCCACGGCAATATCCCTGATGGCTTGGATGCGCTGCTTCTCCAAATCCTGCTCACGTTGTTCCGCTTGTCGGGTTAGCTCCTCTTCCACCTTCTGTTGTTCTTTAATGTTGCTGCCGATCTGTCTGGTCAGTTGTACGGCATCGGCATGGCAGTTCGATTCGCTGTCGATCTGCGAAAGTACGGAAAGTGCCGTTTCATAATCCTGTGCGGCGATGGCTTCTTGCGCTTTCGACAGGAGTTGAGAACAGATGCTGTTCTGGTACTTCTTGTAAATGTCGATGGATACTTGCCGCACTTCTGCTGAACCGGGCAGGGCATCGGGGTAGGCCGCCAACAAGGCCAAAGCCTCTTCGTAAGATTGCATAGAGGCCAGACTGCGGGCCTTTTCTATCATCGTACTGCGATTCGCAGTGTAATAATCCGTGATTTTAGTCTTGGCTTCGGATAAGAACCGGCTGTATACGTTGTCTTTCGGGTTGATTTGCGCAAACGCGTTACGCACGGCTTCTGTCATGTTACGCCCTTGTCCCTTCAAGCTTTTGGTACACGTGCCGAATTCGGCCTTTGTAGCCAGTTGCCGGATGAAGAGCGACAGTTCGATTTCCACGAGTTGAAAGCGCTTCAGTCCCCCTTCCACCAGTTGTTTGTCGGTGATGTTCACCACGGGATACATGACGAACGTGCCGTTCATATCCGACGATATGCCTTGGCTGGCCGTAATGGCTTGCATCCGCGTGGCCAGCAGCCGGAACGCTTCTTCGGGAATCTCGTCTTGTTGGTCCGGCACCACGACGCCGATGGAAATCGTACCGACATTTTGTGCGTAAGCGAATGCAAGCCACAGGGAAAGAAAAACAGAAAAAATCGTTCGTTTCATGACGTTCGGTTTTAATTGATGGTGATATACAATGTATTTCCTTTAATGTCTCTTTGTACTTGCAGGCCCAATTGTTTCATGAACTTGAATACTTCGAGGCTGAAACGGTTGATATTGTAATTGCTTCCGTTTTTCGGGTCTTTCAGCGGGATGCGTACGTCGTCGAAGATCATTTGCTTGTCCGTTGTGCCTTGGATGTGGTAGTTGTTCCGGTAGGCATTTTGTTCCATCCATAATTCCAGTTCGTCGGACAATTGCAAGCCTTGCGTGCCGACTTCAGACGACATGCTGTAAGGCGAATTGGCATCGAATCCGAAGTTGATGATGATGGAGCGGCCGTTTTCTACGATGTCCGTGAATTTGGTTTGCATGACGTTGAGGAACTCCGTGGCGCATTGTTCCACGGCTTTGCTGGCCAGTTTCCCGATGTCGTCCGTATAAAACTTCCCGCTTTCGCCGACTTTGTTGGAGAGTGAAGAACCGGTAGATGCGTCGTAAGCCGTCATGATGATTCTTACGGAGTTGCCTGAAGCGGAAAGGCCGACAAGGATCTCAGCTTCCACATAAATGTCCGCTCCGGAGTTCTCGATGACCAGACTTTTTATGTCAGTCTGGTTTCCGGAGGTGAATGCCGAATTTTGCGACACGGCCTTGAGTTTGGCCGTAAAGTCTACGGAGGAAAATCCCCTGTTGTCGAAAGCTTCTTTTATTTTGGTGAGTACGATGCGTTTGTTGGCGTCTTGTTCCAGAACCGTACGCAGGTCCTCGCCTTCTTTCGTATAGGGGATGACCATGATTTTAGGTTGCACCGTAGTGACATTTTCTCCCATGAGATAGCAGAATGCCAGGATGGAGCATATAAGGAAAGATATAGTCTTTTTCATCGTCGAGAGGGATTGGAAAAGTTAAAATCCGAACTTGCGGATGATTTGATTGTTCTCAAGATCGGCTTGCAGTGCACCCAGGTTGACTTTGATATCCGTGGTGATGCTTTTCTTTTTAGTTACGTCTTTGGCGAACTCCGATACCGGAACGTCGGACATGATGAATGTCTGGTAACGACCTTTCTCAAACAGTTCGTTGAAGTACTTGGAATGTTGTTTCATGTAAAGGGCCTCGTCAGTGCCCAGCATGGGGCTCTCTATCTGATTCGATCCCGGAACGCCTCGGAACAGAATCTCCTTGATGGCCGATTGTTCGGCGTTGGCCAAGGCGTCTTTGGCTTTTTTCCCGTAGGCGGTGACGCGCAGGGATATGGTCTGGTGGGCCTCCGTGAGAAAACTCATCCGCCCTTGTCCGAAAAGGAAGACGGGCAGACCGAGCTGAATACTGAGTAAGAATGTGCGAATCATAGGCATGTCTATTTGATGATTAAACGGCACGTGATGTTGGCGTTTGCCGTGAACATGGATTTTAATTTCTCTCCGATGTCGGACGGTACCGTGCATTCCGAGAAAGTGTCGCCGGAAAGTTTGTCCACCTTGATCTCGCCCAAATCGGTGGGATAAGGTTCTCCTTCGATCATTTCCACAGAAGAAACCATGAATTTGTCTCCGACCTTTATACCTTGTTTGTTTCCGACGTTCAACAGAACCGTCTCGGCCCGGTTCTTCTTTTCCGACAGGATCTTGATGATTTTTCCAGTTTCGGGGAAGTTTTTCCGAAAATATTCTTCGAGATCGCCTTGCAGGCTTTGCATGGCTTGGGTAACGGCGCTTTCCGGAGAAAGCATCAGGTCGCTGGATTTTCCGTCGAAGCTGACAGCTTCCGTGCTTAATCCTGTCGCAACGTCTACCACCTTCATTTAGAAGGATACGCTGGCTTTGTACCCTTTCACCGTACCGTTGGCATTTTTAATGGCATATACCGGTATCTTGTTGATGTGTCCGGTGATCAGTTTCTCGGCTGCTACGGCTACGTCCTGTTCCACCAGATTCTTGCTGTCGAGGAAGGCTTCGCTTTTTTGAAGTTCGAGCTCGTCGTGGATTTTATCCCGGCTCGTGCGGTCCACTACCTGGAAACGCTTGGCATTGGTCAGCATTTCCACAATCTTTTCCGTGATAAGTCCCGAGTACGGAGAGTCTTTGTCGCTGGTAAAGGCTGCCACGCCCACTACGGGACGGGAGTCCAATGGAGCTTGTGCATAGCCGCTGAGGCTACACACATGTAAAATGGTCACAAGTCCCTTGAACATATCAAAGATTCTTTGCGGTTTTTGCGGTCTCGATCATGGCAGCGATGGCCTTGCCTTGTGCCTCGGTTTCTTCTACGAGGATGGGGTAGGCATCTTTGGTATAAGCCAAGGCTTTGGCTGCCTTCACTGTGGCCCGTCCTTTGGCATCTTTGGCCGCTGTGGCGGCTTTTTGGGCAGAGGAGACTGCCTCTTTCATGGAGACGGCCTGTGCGGCAATGGTGGTGCTTAATTGGGTAAGCTCTTCCAGCGTCGGCTTTTTCACTGTGACATCCGTTACTCCGTCTTCCGTTTCGCCGATAGAACGATAATATAAATTGCGAAGCTGTTCGGAGTTAGCCATGGAAGTGGCAGCGGCCGTATTGACCCAGTCTACATATTGATCTACATCCGGGATTGAAGTGGATTTAGGTTTGTTGTCCAAAAGTTTAGTTAATTTCTCACAACGTTCTTTTGCTGCTTGCATGTCTTCCTTCGTTTGGGCCTGCATCGTACTGAGGCCGGTGGCTAAAAGTAAAGCCATCATGATCACTGTCTTTTTCATTGTTTTTGTGATTAGAATGATTCCTACTCTAAGTTTTCGGATTCCCTTCCGGCGGCTCTCTTGATAAGAGAGCGACTTAGATATTCAAATCCTTGATAAGTAGAGAGTTAATAAGTTGTGATTTCAGGAAAAAACCAGTTTTCGTATAATTAAAATGTTCTTTTTCAAAAAGAAAAATCTGAAAAAGCCTTGATATAAATGTTTTTTTGCTTATTTTTGCACCATCGGTTGCTCTCTTATCAAGAGATCGTGTTCAGTGTGGGAT
>JAJPYK010000149.1 GCA_021205005.1 Paraprevotella sp.
AAATTATATCGAAAACTATAATTATGGGATTATCTTCATTGGTGTGCGTGACTTTACATGCGCAAGTACCATGCTTGGGTACAAATCCTATTGATGAAGTGATTCAGGCGTTGACCTTAGATGAGAAATTGGACCTTATAATCGGTTCTTCTGGCAATGTCGATTCCCAGTCTTCCGCTACAATCGGGAATGCGTCCAATCTTGTTGCCGGTGCAGCCGGACAGCAAAACGCCGTGCATCGCTTAGGTATCCCTGCTACTGTTCTTGCCGATGGTCCTGCCGGACTACGCATTTCCCCTACACGTGAAGGCACACCAAAAACCTTTTATTGTACCCATTTCCCTGTGGCTACTGTCATGGGTGCCACTTGAAACACGGAACTTGTCAACAGCGTTGGCACTGCCATGGGAGATGAAGTGAAGCATTATGGCGTAGACGTACTGCTTGCTCCCGCCACCAATATACATCGCAATCCACTCAACGGAAGAAACTTCGAGTATTACTCTGAAGATCCCCTGCTTGCTGGCAAGATTTGCGCCGCCATGATCAATGGAGTGCAGGGCAATGGTGTGGGAACTTCGTTGAAACATTTCGCGCTCAACAACCAAGAGACCAACCGCACTAGCAACAATGTGATAGGAACGCCTCGCACGTTCCGTGAGATTTACCTTAAGCCATTCGAGATTGCCGTCAAGGAATCACAACCCTGGACCATCATGACCTCTTATAACAACGTAAACGGAACCATGGCCAGTGAGCGTTGCGACCTCGTTACCCAGATACTTCGTCACGAATGGGGATTCAAAGGTGTGGTGATGACCGACTGGTATGGTGGAGAACATGCCACATGGCAGATGGAAGCGGGCAACGACCTTTTGATGCCCGGCAAGCTGTCGCAACGGGAGGAAATCAAGAAGGCTGTACTCAACGGCCGCCTGTCTATGGAAATCATAGACCGCAACGTGAAACACATATTGGAATACGTAGTAAGAACGCCCCGTTTCAAAGGTTATGTGGCAGACAACAATCCCGACTTGAAAGCACATGCCACAGTCACGCGCAACGCTGCCCTTGAGGGAATGGTGCTCTTGAAGAACAACAAGAACTATTTGCCCATCACGGATAAGGTGAAAAACGTGGCGGTCTTCGGTCGCACTTCATACGATTTCATTGCTGGCGGTACAGGTTCTGGAGACGTCAACCATGCTTACGTGGTCAGTTTGATTGATGGATTGCAGAACGCCGGTCTTGCTATCGACACCAACATCAAGGAACTTTACGAGAAATACATACCCGAGGCAAAAGCTACCCAGCCCAAACCCACTGGACAGTTTGCGGGTTTCCTTCCCAAAATACTTATACCCGAGATGTCTTTAAGTGCCGCAGACTTGCTAAATGCCGCTAAAGCCAACGACGCTGCTGTTATAACCATAGGTAAGACTTCAGGGGAATTTGCCGACCGCAACATTAGCGATAACTTCTGTCTTACCTATGCAGAGAAGAAAATGGTAAGCGATGTGTGCGCTGCCTTCCACAAGGCAGGCAAGAAAATCACGGTGATACTCAACGTATGCGGTGTCATTGAAACCCAAAGTTGGATAGATGGTCCTGACGCTGTCTTGTTAGCATGGCTTCCTGGACAAGAAGGAGGTAACTCAGTAGCCGACATGTTGACTGGAAAAGAGAATCCTTCAGGCAGGCTTCCTATGACATGGCCCGTAAATTACGCCGATGTTCCTTCCAGGAATGACTTCCCAACACCCGATGATATCAGTGAGGGACAGCTCGCCGAATCCCTGCTAGGTTTCATGGACGTCCGTACTACGGGCGACCGCAAGAACTTTGACTATACAGAATACAACGATGGCATCTACGTGGGTTACCGTTATTACACGACGAAGCATGTTCCCGTTTCCTATCCATTTGGCTATGGTCTCAGCTATACCTCGTTTAAGTATGGCAAGCCAGCTGTTTCCAAGGATAAAGACGGAAATATCACGGTCAGCGTAGATGTGAAAAACAACGGCAAGAAAGCCGGCAAGGAAGTCGTGCAGATTTATGTCGCAGCTCCTGGCAATGACATGGACAAGCCCGCTCGTGAACTGAAAGGATTCGCCAAGACCAAGATTTTGGTCCCCGGAGAAAGTGAGATGGTAAAAATTACCAGACCCTACGAGAGCCTCGCCTCTTTCAATGAGAGCGCCAGCGCATGGCCAGTGGAAAGCGGAGACTATACCATCATGGTGGCAAGAAATGCCGCTGATACAAAACCCCTTATGGCAACAGTCTCCGAGACTGGACGCGTGACCGAAACCGTACAACTCTGCTTGTTGCCAGAACAGAAATAGACGTTTCACCAAACAACATAAAACATTCCAACCATGAACACAATTTCTCCATTTGCAAAACCTTTGTATATGATGCTCAAACCTGTAGGGGCTTCATGTAACATGAAGTGTAAGTATTGCTATTATCTTGAAAAATCAAACCTGTATAAAAATGCCATAGCACATGTTCTTACAGAAGATTTATTAGAGCATTTTACAAAAGAGTATATAGAATCTCAGACGATGAATGAAGTTCTTTTCTCTTGGCATGGTGGAGAAGCGTTCATGCGTCCTCTTTCTTTCTATAAGAAAGCTGTGGCCTTGCAAAAGAAATATGGACGTGGAAGGCTCATAACAAACACTATTCAGACAAATGGCACTTTGTTGACGGACGAGTGGTGTAAGTTCCTCAAAGAAAACAACTGGTTAGTTGGTATATCTATTGATGGTCCTCAGGAGTTTCATGATGCTTATCGCAGGACGGCAAACAATGGCCCTTCTTGGGAAAGAGTCATGAAAGGCATCAGTTTGCTGAAAAAGTATGGAGTGGAATGGAACGCGATGGCAGTAGTTAACAACCTGAATGCGGATTATCCTCATGATTTTTTTATTTTTTTAAGGACAATGGATGTAGGTTCCTGCAGTTTGCTCCTATTGTGGAAAGAACCGTGATTCACGAAGATGGCCGTCGTTTGGCAGCGTTCGATGAGGATTGCTATTCTGTACCAACCGAGTGTTCCGTAACTCCTGAACAGTGGGGAAACTTTCTCTGCACTCTTTTTGATGAGTGGGTTCTCCATGATGTGGGAAAGATGTTTATTGAGATATTCGATTGTACATTGGCAAATTGGGTAGGGCAAACTCCTGGTATTTGTATCTTCTCAAAAGAGTGTGGACATGCGGGAGTCATGGAGTTCAATGGTGACGTGTATTCTTGTGACCACTTTGTGTTCCCCGAGTATAAACTTGGTAACATCAAGGAAAAGACCATCGTGGAAATGATGTATGGTGAAAAGCAAAATAAGTTCAGCCGACTGAAACATCAGTCTTTACCAAAACAATGTAAAAAGTGTAAGTGGGAATTTGCTTGCCATGGCGAATGTCCTAAAAACCGTTTTCTGAAAGACCACTATGGCAATCTTGGGTTGAATTACCTTTGCAAAGGGTACTTTCAGTATTTTAAGCATGTGTCACCTTATATGGACTTCATGAAGAATGAACTGATGAACCACAGACCTCCTGCCAATATCATGAGGTTTCTTGATCAGATAAGGAATACACAATGATATCTGCTTTTGAGAGATGCAATCTGATAACAATTTAATAATTAAAAAGATGAGAAGAACTTCATTGGCGATTCCGGCCTTAGCGACACTGGCTTGTCCATTACAAGCACAAAATGATCCTAACCATCCTAACATTGTCTTTATTCTTGCTGACGATATGGGATTCTCTGGCATTCATGCCTATGGAGGCTATGACATTCCCAGTCCTAATATCGATTTCTTGGCAGATAATGGAGTGGTCTGTGAGAATTTCCGTGCCACACCGTTGAGCTCTACAACGAGAGCCAGCTTGATGACGGGTTACTACCCCCAGCGTGTAGGGTTAAATCATATTTATTCCGAAGTAGACCCCATGGATGGACTGGATCCCGAAAAATATCATTCCTTTGCCAAGCAGCTTCAATCAGCAGGTTATCATACGGGCTTGATTGGCAAGTGGCATTTGGGACAAGACATAAAGTTCAATCCTTTAAACCATGGTTGGGATGTATGGCATGGGTGTACGATGGGAAATATTGACTTCCAGTCACATTATAATACAATACATGAGATAGATTGGTGGGATGGGAAAGAAGATACTGTTTCTTTGAGTGTGTCTGATTGAAGGCACAAAAAAGGGACCTGACC
>JAJPYK010000274.1 GCA_021205005.1 Paraprevotella sp.
CGTCGGTTTTTGGAATTTTAACGGAAGTTTATTCCTGAATTAAGAAAAATAAGATGCTGAAACGTTCGGGTACCTGCAATTCTTTGTATTTTTGTCCCCGTAAAAAGAGAGTTGGCATAACGAATAGATTTCTAACTAAATATTTTTAGAGATATGGCAAAATTAGATTTGAGTAAGTACGGTATTACCGGTACTCCCGAGATTCTTCACAATCCGTCTTATGACGTATTATTCCAGGAAGAGACTAAAGCTGGTTTGGAAGGGTATGAGAAAGGTCAGGTAACAGAATTGGGCGCTGTGAATGTAATGACGGGTATTTATACCGGTCGTTCTCCCAAGGACAAGTTCATTGTAAAAGACGAAACTTCAAAGGACACTGTATGGTGGACTTCTGACGAATATAAGAATGACAACAAACCTGTAACTCCAGAAACTTGGAAGGTTCTGAAGGATCTGGCTGTGAAGGAATTGTCAAACAAGAGATTGTTCGTTGTCGACGGCTTCTGCGGTGCAAACAAGGCTACTTGCCTGAAAGTGCGTTTTATCGTGGAAGTAGCATGGCAGGCACATTTCGTAACCAACATGTTCATCCGCGCTACGGAAGAAGAGTTGAAAGACTTTGAACCCGATTTCATCGTTTACAACGCTTCTAAGACCAAAGTAGAAAACTACAAGGAATTGGGCTTGAACTCAGAAACCGCCGTAGTCTTCAACTTGACTTCTAAAGAGCAGGTCATCATCAATACTTGGTACGGTGGTGAAATGAAGAAAGGTATGTTCTCTATGATGAACTACTTCAACCCCTTGCGTGGTATCGCTTCCATGCACTGTTCTGCCAATACGAGCAAGGACGGCAAGAGCACTGCCATCTTCTTCGGTTTGTCCGGTACAGGTAAGACAACCTTGTCTACTGATCCGAAACGTGAGTTGATCGGTGACGACGAGCACGGATGGGACGATGACGGCGTATTCAACTACGAAGGCGGTTGCTATGCTAAGGTCATCAACTTGGATAAGGATTCTGAACCCGATATCTATAACGCCATCAAGCGCAATGCCTTGTTGGAGAACGTTACGGTAGACGCTAACGGTAAGATCAACTTCGCCGATAAGAGCGTAACCGAGAATACTCGTGTTTCTTATCCTATCTATCATATCACGAACATCGTGAAACCGATTTCCAAGGGCCCGCACGCTAAGCAGGTGATCTTCTTGTCTGCCGACGCATTCGGTGTATTGCCTCCGGTTTCTATCTTGAACAACGAGCAGGCTCAATACTACTTCCTGTCTGGTTTCACCGCTAAGTTGGCCGGTACGGAACGCGGTATTACAGAACCGACTCCGACATTCTCAGCTTGTTTCGGTGCTGCATTCTTGACTTTGCACCCCACAAAATATGCTGCTGAATTGGTTAAGAAGATGAATAGAGTAGGTGCTAAGGCATATTTGGTGAACACCGGTTGGAACGGTTCAGGCAAGCGTATTTCTATCCGTGATACTCGTGGTATCATCGATGCTATCTTGGATGGTTCTATCGACAAGGCTCCGACTAAGACTATACCTTACTTCGATTTCGTTGTTCCTACGGAATTGCCGGGTGTTGATCCGAAGATCCTTGATCCTCGCGATACTTATGCCGACGCTTCTGAATGGACAAAGAAAGCAGAAGATCTGGCTGCCCGCTTCATCAAGAACTTTACGAAGTTCACGGGTAACGAGGCTGGTAAGGCTTTGGTTGCTGCCGGTCCGAAGTTGTAATCTGTATAAGAACAGTATAATAAGGTCTGCCCGGGATCCCTGGGCAGGCCTTTTTCTTTTTGTTGTTTACGCCTCGGACGGAATAAAATATGAGGTTCCTCATGAGTTTTTTATCCAATCCTTTTTATAGAACTTTTACTTTTGCTATCTTTGCACTTTGATAAGTTGATTCTTGATTATGAAGAAAATAACCTCTTTATTTCTATTGTGGGTCATGGTGTTGCCGCTTTGGGCACAGTTCCATGACCCCGTCAGTTTCTCTGTGTCCCAAAAAAAACTTTCCGATTCGGAGTTTGAGATCGTTTTTACGGGAACCGTAGAGGCCGGTTGGCATGTATATTCCACGGATATTCCGGAGGGCGGCCCGACACCTGCTACGATTAATTTCGACGAACAAAAGGGAGTGGAACCTGTCGGCAAGTTAGCGGCTCGTGGCAAAGTGCATACCGCTTACGATAATCTCTTCGGTATGAATGTGAGCTATATGGAGAAAACGGCCGTATTCGTGCAGAAGATGCGCCTTACGGATGCCACTTATTCCGTGAAAGGGTACCTGAACTATGGCGCTTGCAACGATGAAAATTGTATGCCTCCCACCAATGTGGAGTTTACTTTCTCCGGAAGCGGAAAGCCTGCGGCGGAAAATGCTGCGGCAGAGCCTCAGAAACAGAAAGAGAAAACTGCAGATGTAGCGGTAGCAGTTAAGGAGGAGAAAGCGAATGCCCCTGTAATCGGCGGGATTGATACGGTTGCGACGGATTTGGCTGTGTCGGATTCTGTGCCTTCTGCGGTTGCCGGCGGAAATGCTACCGTTGCGGAAAGCGATTATTGGACGCCGGTTATCAAAGAGCTGGCGGCTTTCGGTGAATCCGCTTCCAACGCAGCCCATCAGGCTTTATGGAAGATCTTCTTGTTGGGTTTCCTGGGCGGATTAGTGGCGTTGTTGACTCCGTGCGTGTGGCCTATTATTCCGATGACGGTCAGTTTCTTCTTGAAGCGTTCCGGAGACAAGCGCAAGGGCATACGCGATGCTGCGACTTACGGGGTGAGTATTGTGGTTATTTACGTGCTTCTCGGGCTGGTCATTACCGGTATTTTGGGGGCCAGTGCATTGAATGCCTTATCCACCAATGCGATTTTCAATATCTTCTTCTGTCTGATGTTGCTGGTGTTTGCTGCCAGTTTCTTCGGAGCCTTTGAAATCACATTGCCTTCTTCGTGGAGTAATGCGGTAGACAGTAAGGCCGAGTCTACTACCGGTTTGTTGAGCATCTTTTTGATGGCTTTTACTTTGGCTTTGGTATCGTTTTCCTGTACGGGGCCGATTATCGGTTTTTTGTTGGTCGAGGTATCTACTTCCTGGAGTTTCTTGGCTCCTACCATCGGTATGTTAGGGTTTGCCATCGCCTTGGCTTTGCCTTTCACCTTGTTTGCTATGTTCCCGACGTGGCTGAAGACCATGCCGAAATCTGGCAATTGGATGAACTGCGTGAAAGTGACGTTAGGATTCCTCGAACTGGCTTTTGCCTTGAAATTCCTTTCCGTTGCCGAGTTGGCTTAAGGTTTGCATATTCTTGACCGGGAGACATTCCTTAGCTTGTGGATTGCGATTTTCGCTCTGTTAGGCACATATTTGATCGGATGGTTCCGTTTCCCGCACGATGAGGATGAGTACGATGAAAGCGGCAATGTGGTGGTAAATCATCGCACATCCGTTTCGCGTTTCTTTATGGCACTGATATCTTTTTCTTTTGCCATTTACATGGTACCGGGATTGTGGGGAGCTCCGTTGAAAGCCATCAGCGCATTTTCGCCGCCGATGAATACACAAGATTTTAATCTATATGAGAATGAAGTGAAGGCTCAGTTTAACGACTATGATGCCGGTATGGAGTACGCTCGTCAGCAAGGAAAGCCGGTGATGCTCGACTTTACCGGTTATGGATGTGTGAACTGCCGTAAGATGGAGCTGGCCGTATGGGCGGACCAGAAAGTCGCTGATATCATGCAGAACGACTATGTGCTGATTACGCTCTATGTGGATGAGAAAAAGAAATTGCCCGAACCGATTAAAGTGACGGAAAACGGGCAAGAACATACCTTACGTACAATAGGCGATAAGTGGAGTTACTTGCAACGCAGTAAGTTCGGGGCCAATGCCCAACCGTTCTATGTGCTGCTGGATAATGAAGGAAAGCCGTTGAACAAGTCTTATTCGTATGATGAAGATGTAAGTAAGTATATAGACTTCTTGCAAACCGGTTTGAAGAACTACAAAAAGAAATAATTTTTTGATGTCGTATCAAGAAAGCGTACTGCGTTTGCGGTGCGCTTTTTTTATGTATTTCTGCCGGATGCGACAGTGGCGTCTTGAGACGGACGGTGGGTAGGGCGGACGCAGAGCCCTCCGATCAGATACAAAGGTAGTGTTTCACCGAGTGTGTCTGATCAAAGGCCCCAAGCCTGTAGACCTCAGA
>JAJPYK010000191.1:0-553 GCA_021205005.1 Paraprevotella sp.
GGATGTGGTCGGCTCAGACGCTGCCCGCTGGCTTGGACAAAGCAATAACAGCAAACGTGCGGAAATCATCAAAAAATTGACATCTAAACCCTTACCGGAGATTACCGTAACTCAGGAAATGCGTCAGGAAGCTTATGACAATTGGGAAACGACGGATGATCACGGCATGCAAATCTACGGTATTGCCAAAGATCAAAACGGCAAGGAATACTATATGGTGAAGAATTCATGGGGAGAGTATGGCGCATACAAAGGAATATGGTATGCTTCCAAAGCATTCGTAGCCTACAAAACAATGAACATACTGGTGAATAAAAATGCCATACCCCAATCTATCTTAAAAAAATTAGGGCTGAAATAAGACCAAGTCATTCTATAAATAGAGCAAAAAGCAACCGCAGTTTTCCAAAAAAGAAAGGGGCAACTGCGGTTTTCTTATATTTTTTTCCTACTTTTACATAAACAAGCGTGCGACACAAAATTACGCACACGACACGAGAGCAGAAAAAAGGAAAAAAGATATATATAGAATGAACTACAAATGGAATTTAGC
>JAJPYK010000191.1:563-4233 GCA_021205005.1 Paraprevotella sp.
AAAATCAGGCAGCGGCTGAGACCTTAGCAAAAGATCTTAATATCAGCCCTATATTAGGTCTACTCCTGATAGAACGGGGCATCACAAAAGTTGCTGATGCTAAGAAATTCTTTCGTCCCTCACTCAATGAGCTTCACGATCCTTTCCTTTTTGAAGACATGGATAAGGCCGTTGAACGCTTAAATCGTGCTTTAGGACGAAAAGAGAGAATCATGGTGTATGGAGATTATGAGGTGGACGGATGTACGGCCGTAGCATTAGGTTACAGATTCTTGTTACAATATTACTCTAACATTGACTATTATATCCCCGATAGATATGATGAAGGGTACGGCATCTCTATTAAAGGAATAGATTATGCACACGATACAGGTGTAAAACTCATTATCGTACTCGACTGCGGAATAAAGGCAGTAGATGAAATTGCATATGCACGTGAAAAAGGGATTGACTTCATTATCTGCGACCATCATGTACCGGACGAGATTCTCCCTCCGGCCATAGCAATCCTTAATGCTAAACGTTTCGATTCCACTTATCCTTATCCTCATTTATCCGGATGCGGAGTGGGATTTAAACTTATGCAGGCTTTAGCCCAAAGCAATGGCATCGAATTCTGCCAACTCATTCCCTTGCTGGATTTATGTGCGGTAAGCATAGCTTCGGATATAGTACCGATCATGGGAGAAAACCGTATACTGGCTTATCACGGCCTTCGTCAACTCAATACCAACCCGAGCATTGGACTAAAAGCCATTATCGATATATGTGGTTTGACAGAAAAGGAATTGAATATCGGTGATATCATCTTCAAGATTGGACCGCGTATTAATGCCTCGGGACGTATTCAAAACGGAAAAGAGGCAGTAGCTTTATTGGTCGAAAAAGATTACCAGACGGCGCATGAGATGGCTGAGCAGATCAACCGATACAATGACATGCGTAAGGACTTAGACAAGTCGATGACGGAACAGGCCAACCGGATCGTAGAGCAATGGGATCGCCAAGGAGAACAACGTTCCATCGTCATTTACAACGAAGAATGGCATAAAGGCGTAATCGGCATTGTAGCGTCTCGACTGACCGAGATTTATTATCGTCCTTCTGTCGTATTGACACGCACGGATAATCTGGCTACGGGCTCCGCCAGGTCTGTAGCAGGCTTTGACGTATATAAAGCAATCGAGAGCTGCCGCGATCTATTGGAGAATTTCGGCGGACATACTTACGCTGCCGGATTATCCATGAAAGTGGAGAACGTTCCCGAATTCCATCGACGTTTCGAAGCTTATGTGGAAAAGCATATCTTACCGGAACAAACTTCGGCAATATTGAATATTGATGCACAGATCGATTTTCGAGACATCACACGTAAATTTCACCACGATCTCAAGAAGTTCAATCCATTTGGCCCGGTTAATACAAAGCCATTATTTTGTACCCGACATGTTTACGACTACGGTACAAGCAAAGTGGTAGGTCGGGAACAAGAACACATTAAACTGGAGCTGGTAGATAATAAAAGCAACAATGTTATGAACGGAATTGCATTCGGTCAAAGTTCACAAGCCCTATATATTAAAACCAAACGTTCGTTCGACATCTGCTATACAATCGAAGAGAATTCGCATAAACACGGAGAGGTTCAACTACAAATAGAAGATATACGTCCTTCCGAATCAGAGTAAATTCTCAAAACAGGAAGAAAAAGACATGGAAGATGTTTATCTGTCCATCCTGAAGAAATACTGGGGCTACGACCAATTTCGCGGCATACAACGCGACATCATAGAAAGTATTGGCCGCGGAGAGGATACATTGGGATTAATGCCTACAGGTGGAGGTAAATCCATCACATTTCAGGTTCCAGCTCTTGCTCAGGAAGGGATCTGTATTGTGGTTACTCCTCTTATTGCTTTGATGAAAGATCAGGTGATAAATTTGCGCAAACGTGGGATTAAGGCAGCAGCCGTTTATTCGGGACTATCACGGGAAGAAATCATTGTCACCTTGGAAAATTGTATTTTTGGGGATTATAAATTCTTATATGTATCGCCGGAACGGCTTTCTTCTGATATATTCCAAACGAAAGTGATCCACATGCCCGTAAGTTTTCTTACAGTGGATGAAGCCCATTGCATATCGCAATGGGGATATGACTTCCGCCCTTCCTATACAAGAATCGCTGAGATTCGAAATCTCTTTCCTCACATCCCGATATTGGCACTCACGGCAACTGCCACGCCGGAGGTAGTAAAGGATATACAACATCAACTGAGATTCCGCAAAGAGAATGCATTCCGCATGAGTTTCTCCAGAAAAAATCTGGCCTATATCGTACGAAATACGGAAGATAAAAAGGGGGAACTCATTCATATTCTGCGCAGCGTACAAGGATCGGCCATCGTATATAGTCGAAGTCGTAAGAATGCGTTGGAAATCTCAAGTATATTATCAGAAGTCGGATTCACTGCTACTTATTATCATGCCGGATTGAACGATGCAGAAAAAGATGTCAGACAACATCAATGGCAGGACGACAAGATAAGAGTGATGTCGGCAACCAATGCCTTTGGCATGGGAATTGATAAACCGGACGTACGATTAGTCATACATATGGATCCGCCAGACTCCATAGAAGCCTACTTTCAAGAAGCCGGGCGGGCAGGACGAGACGGAAAAAAGGCTTATGCCGTACTTTTATACCAGAAATATGATCATACAAGGCTCATCAAACGTATTTCTGACACATTTCTGGATAAAAATGAAATTCGGAAAGTATACGAACATCTTTGTTATTACTTCCAGATGGCAATGGGGGATGGATACAATGTTACGAGAGAATTTAATATGGATGAATTCTGCCGCAACTTTAAACACTTCCCTGTGCAAACAGAAAGTGCACTTCACATTCTGGAACGGGCAGGATATATTGAATACAAAGAAGAACAAGACAGTGTTTCCCGATTACATTTCTTACTCAAACGTGAAGAACTTTATCGAATCCACGAAGTAGATGCCGAAACAGAAAACCTCATCTTATGGATTCTACGTAGCTATGGAGGGCTCTTTAGTGATTATGTATTTATTGATGAACGTCGTCTATCCACGCTAAGCGGCCTTACAACAGACCGAATTTACCAAATTCTACTCAACCTATCACAGGCTCGGATTCTACATTACATACCACGCAAAAAAATACCTTATATTACATTCCTCTGTAAGCGTATCGATGCTCGACGACTTGTTTTTCCTCCGGAAATCTATGATATAAGAAAAAAGAAGTTCAAAGAACGTGTCGAGGCAATATTGCATTATGCGGAAGAAACAGATTTTTGTCGCAGCAAAGTGCTCTTACATTACTTCGGAGAAAAAGACAGTGCAGAATGTGGACAATGTGACATCTGTTTAAAACGCAAAAACAAGGATAACATAGAGAAAGATTTCGCTGCCATTTCTTCACGTATTCTTGATATATTAGGAGACAGACAAGAACATTATATATCAGAAATGATATTTCCAGGTTTTTCACGAAAGGCAATAGCACAAGTATTACATCAAATGATAGAAGAAGAGTTCATATCATTGTCCGACGGCAAATTACTCCTCTCCTAATTTCTTATCCTTATATAAGGAGTAAGAAAGAATCTGCATACACACAAAAAAGCAT
>JAJPYK010000148.1:0-1327 GCA_021205005.1 Paraprevotella sp.
CTTATAAGGCATCCCGTAGCTGACGAAGTCATTGAAATTCGTCATGACAGAGGCCTCGTTATACAATACGCACGGATTGGTACGCAGACGGTCGTAAAGTACCACAGCTTCTTTGTAATGCAACGGCAGACTGTCGTTCACGGCATAATATTTCGGCAGAGTTTCTGCAAAGGCATCCAGATTCTTGTCGAGCAGATAAGTGCAGAGCAGGTAATCCCGCACCGCCGGTGTGGCGGAAGGATACTGCATCAAACGCTCGAAAAACAAGGTCGCATGATGGATCCCCTTTCCGGGTCTTCCGCCCACATACGTATACGACATCGAAGCCCAATTATAAGTATAGGCGGTATCGGACGGTGAAGGCATCAAGCCGTCGCTGCCATAATATTGCGGATATTCAAACAGCTCGTCGCCCATCATCCCGCAACGGCTCAAAGCGAAGGCACGTATGGCCGTCAGACCGCGGTCGGATTGCAACGACTTTCTCCCCACCTGCAAGACAGCTTCGTTTCGTCCCTCCACCAGTTGCTTTTCGGCCCGTAAACGATAATGGTATACGTCATTGGTATCGGCCATGGCTCCTACCATGCCAAACTGCAGAGCGAGCAACAGCAAATTGCCCCATAAAAAAGAAAAAAGCCGTAACATGATATGCTTATGGTCGAGGATCTGCAAACCCACCCAACTGACAACCACAAAAAGGAAGAGACAAAAAAACACGAATCCGGCCGGGGCGGACAGCCGCACCTGCCATCCCCCTCCGGGCACAATCGAAGTGAGCAGCCCCAAAACCACACACGGCAAGAAATAATAAAGGGCATGAAAACGCAAGGGATAGCGGATGAACTTGCGTAACACCCATGAGAAAAGCAGCAATAACGACGTAACTATACCCGTACCCGCCCACGGAGAATACAAGGTCTGCCCCTTAGACAGCAAATGCTGTGCCGTAGCCAGCAGATCGGTCTGCATCACAGACAGATACAGCACGGTAAATAAAGTAAAAAGAGAACCGCACACCCACGAAATGATGTGTGCGGTTCTCTTGATCTAGACGGATTTATACATCTTCTGAACAGAAGGCTTTTAAATTGCTTATCCTTGTTTGATTAAACTTATTTCGCACCTGCATCCTCCTTTACGCGGCGCAATACCAGAGCCGAACGCGCCGGAAGATAAAGTTTGAGCCATCCTTTCCCGTCTTTCTCCAGCAAAGGATCGTAAGTGGTCACATGACGGACGCTGTCGTCGTTGAGGCCATGTCCGCCGAATGCGACGGCATCGGTATCCAGAATCACTTCATACGTACCCTTGGGCACCATAAATC
>JAJPYK010000148.1:1337-20789 GCA_021205005.1 Paraprevotella sp.
AACACCAGATCATTCCGCCCATAGGCCAGCACCTGGTCGCCGTCGTTGTGCCAGATTTCGGCAACGGCCGATTTCTGGATGTTCTTTTCCTTGCCGATCACCTCGAGCATGGCTTTGTCAAAACGACCTAATTCACAGTAACACAAGCTCTGATCATCCACGAGATGCCACTGCCTGCGGGCATATTTATAGCTCCATCCGTTCCCTTCGCGCGGGAAATCTATCCACTCTGGATGGCCGAACTCGTTTCCCATAAAGTTCAGGTATCCGCCATTGATCGTAGAAGCCGTAACCAAGCGTATCATCTTGTGCAAAGCCATGCCGCGCTCTGCGGTCTGATTCTCGTTCCCTTTCTGGAAATGCCAATACATGTCGGCGTCGATCAGCCGGAATATGATGGTTTTGTCGCCCACCAAAGCCTGGTCATGGCTCTCGCCATAAGAGATGGTTTTCTCGTCGGCACGCCGGTTGGTAACTTCCCAGAATATGCTGCTCGGTTTCCAGTCCTCATCTTTCTTCTCTTTGATGGTCTTAATCCAGAAATCGGGAATATTCATCGCCATCCGATAATCGAACCCGTAGCCTCCGCTCTCAAACGGAGCCGCCAGCCCAGGCATTCCGCTCACTTCTTCGGCAATCGTAATCGCCTTAGGATTGACTTCGTGAATCAAACAGTTGGCCAAGGTCAGATAGCATATCGCATTGTCGTCTTCGTGTCCGTTGAAATAGTCGCCGTAATTGCAGAACGCCTCTCCCAGGCCATGACTGTAATACAGCATGGAAGTGACCCCGTCGAAACGGAAACCGTCGAAGTGATATTCATCGATCCAGAACTTGCAGTTGGACAATAAGAAGTGAATCACTTCGTTCTTGCCGTAATCGAAACACAGACTGTCCCATGCGGGATGCTCGCGGCGGCTGCCGGAATAGAAATACTGACAGGGATCGCCTGCGAAATTGCCCAATCCCTCCACTTCATTCTTCACAGCATGCGAATGCACGATGTCCATAATCACGGCGATTCCGCGTCGATGGGCCTCATCAATGAGCTGTTTCAACTCTTCCGGCGTACCGAAACGACTGGATGCCGCAAAGAAACTCGACACGTGATAACCGAAGCTTCCATAATAAGGATGCTCCTGTATGGCCATAATCTGGATGCAATTATATCCGTCGTCGGCAATACGAGGCAACACGTTCTCACGGAATTCATTGTAAGTGCACACCTTCTCGGCATCCTGTGCCATACCGATGTGACATTCGTATATCAACAACGGAGCCGTGTTCGGACGGAATGTTTTCTTCTTCCACACGTAAGGTTGCTCCGGCGACCACACTTGCGCGCTAAATATCTTGGTCTGTTCGTCTTGCACCACTCGGCGACACCAAGCCGGGATCCGCTCTCCGCAGCCTCCGTTCCAATGTACTTTCAGCTTATAAAGATCACCGTGCTTCAAGTCTTTTCCGCGCAACTTGATTTCCCAGTTCCCCGTGTTTTCGATACGTTTCAACTGATATTGCGGCGATTCATGCCAATGATTGAAATCTCCGATCAAATAAATTGCCGTGGCATTAGGCGCCCATTCACGGAAGACCCAACTGTTTCCCACTCTATGCAATCCAAAATATAAATATCCGGTGGCAAAGTCGGAAAGTCGACATTTCCCTCCTTGCGTTAGTTCATTGATTTTGTCCAACGCATGTTGGTGACGTCCGACAATGGCCGACTCATAGTCTTTCAACCAAGGATCGTTCTTCACGATACCTATGGTCTTGGATGTAGATTTTGATGCTACTTTTGCCATAATAAAGAGAATTAAGGTATGAGTAATTATGATTATTGTTCTGTTAATACCGGTATTTTGAAAACGGCTTTCCGGATGCCGGTATCCGTGATTCCGGGCGCGTGCGCATCCTGCGGAAAGAACAGGGCAAACATGCCCCGCCTCACCGTGACGAAACTGTCGGGCCGCCCGTCGTGGAATGAAATATCCCGCTCAGCGTCATAAACGGCGGCCGGCAAATAGGTCAAGGGGTGTACCCTATCACTTCATCTCCCGTCAACGGGATCTGCACGTCAATCATGTTCTTGTGCGATTTCCAAACCGCACGATCCGCCGTCTTAGGCGGAATCGTCTGCACATTGACGAAACCTCCTATGTCCTCCAAGTCCACCCGTCCGTCGGGATAGGCCGAAAGATTACGGCCGGAAAGGTATTTTTCGATGGACTTCAATGCAGGATGGATGGCAATATACGCTTTCAGATTAGACAAGTCGTCGATGATCATATATGCAGTGCTTTATTCTGTTTTTACAAAGATAAGGTTTTGTCGGAAATACTCCATCAATTTTCTAATAATTTTTTATGTGACTGCAGTACTTTCAAAAGCTCTTCATGAATTTTACCATTGGAAGCAAAGACTTCACGGGCATCGAAACAATCGGGATTTCCGCTAAAGTCTGTCATTCGTCCTCCGGCCTGTTTCAGAATGATGGAACCGGCCGCAATATCCCACGGCCCGATAAAGCCTTCGATACGAGCCTCGAAGCGTCCGGCCGCGATATAGCAAAGCTCTGCCGCGGCAGCTCCGGCCAACCGCAATCCGCCCACACGGCCGTAGAGCGATGCGATCACCTCTAAAGCAAATGGCTTGTATTGCACGGCTTTGTAAGGAAGTCCTAATTCAATGAACGACTGATCGAGCACGGCCTGGTCGCTTACGTGTATAACCCGGTCATTCAAATAGGCTTCCGCCCCTTTGTGAGCCCAGAACAGCTCATCGCGTCCGCATTCGAATACCACTCCCAACAGGATTTCCTTACGGTTGCGCAAAGCTATGCTCACACAGTAGGGTACATGATCATGAATGTAGTTGCTCGTACCGTCCAAAGGATCCACTACCCAACAATACTCCTGATCTTCGAGCGAACCCGTACCTTCTTCCGTAATGAAACCGGCTTCGGGACACAAGTCGTGAAGCCGCTCCACAATCATCCGTTCGGAGGTACGGTCCACATACGAAACGTAATCGTGAGCTCCTTTCTGCTCCACCCGATTCCGATCGAACGAAAGACGCTCTTTCTTCAAGAAATGTCCCATACTTACGGCCAGGGTTTTCACCTCTTCCGTCAAACGATCCAAATCCAATACTTTTCCTGTTTCCATTTCTTACCTCCTATTTCACCAGCACTCCTCGTCGGTATTCGCCTTTCTGAACGACATTGCCATCTTTATCCTTCTCTACGAAAGGACCGTCTTTTTCGTTGTCCTTGAAGTTCCCTTCAAAGCGCATGCCGTACTCCTCTTCCATAATGCCGTATCCGTTTTTCTCGCCGTTCTTGAATGTTCCTTTGAATTTCGATCCGTCGGCCATACGGAGAATGCCTTCCCCGTCCATCTGTCCGTTTTTCCAATAGCCTTCGTACACATCACCGTTGCTCCACACGTACTTGCCTAGCCCTTCGCGTTTGTTATCTTTCCACATACCGGTGTACGACGCACCGTTATGCCACGTGAAAGTGCCTTGTCCGTCTTGCGCACCGTTTTTGAAGCTGCCTACGTATTTGTTACCGTTGGCTAACGTGAAGATTCCCGTACCGGTGCGTTCGCCCTGTACGTAGTCGCCTTCGTACACATCCCCGTTATGAAAATGATACACTCCTTTTCCATGCTGGATATCGTCCACCCACTCACCGGTATATTTGTCTCCGTCGGCATAGTTGAACGTACCTTTACCATTGCGCTGATTGTCTTTCCACATACCGTCGTACCACGATCCGTCATTCCAGTCGAACACGCCCTTCCCGTTTTTCTGGTCGTGGCTCCAATCGCCCCGGTAAGACGCGCCGTTGGCATACTTATATTCTCCGTAACCTTCCCGTTTGTCTTCCTCCCAATTGCCTTTGTAGACATCGCCGTTATAATAGTACATCGTGCCCTGTCCCTGTTGGAAATCACGGAACCACAGACCGTCGTACTTATTGTTGTTTACGAAGTAATAAATGCCATGGCCGTGTTGCTGGTCCTGAAACCACTCTCCTTCATATCGCTCTCCGTCGGTAAACTTGTAGACTCCATACCCCTGGCGTTTGCCTTTCACATATTCTCCCTCATAAGTATCCCCGTTTTTCAGATGCGTAACTCCTTTTCCGTAGGGTTTCCCCTTAAAAAGCTCTCCCTGGTATTCCGATCCGTCCTTGAATGTATTGTTTCCTATATTGATTTCCTGGGCATATACCTGTCCTAAAGACAGAAACAATAGCATGCCGAAGAATATATTTTTCAATCTCATGTCTGTGATCTATAATGATTGATGTTTAAAGTGACGAGTGCATGTGGGCCTTCAGAAAACGTTCAGCCGCCTCAAGGTCGGCAGGGGTGTCGATGCCTATCGTCTCCATTTCGCTCACGCCCACCTTGATGGTATAGCCGTTTTCCAGCCATCTGAGCTGTTCCAGCGACTCCGCTATTTCCAAAGAAGACTGCGGCAACGCGGTAATCTCTTGCAACACTTCGGCCCGATAAGCATACAATCCGATGTGTTTATAATAGGTATGCCCTGTCAGCCACTCGGCCTTATCCCTGTTGCGCTGGAAAGGTATGATGGAACGACTGAAATACAAGGCTTGCATCCGGCGGTCTACCACCACTTTCGGAGAATTCACGTTTTCGAGAGCCGTCCACCCATCTGCCGGCGTAAAAGGCTTTACCAACGTGGCGATCTGCGTATAGGGGTCATCAAAACAGGCTTTGACGGCAGCAATCTGTTGCGGATGGATGAAAGGCTCGTCGCCCTGAATGTTCACAATCACATCATAAGGCTTCTGATGTAGATGATAAGCCTCGCAACAACGGTCAGTACCGCTCTTGTGATTCACGTCGGTCATGACGGCTTTACCGCCGAAGTCCTCCACCGCCTTGAAGATCCTCTCGTCATCGGTGGCCACAATCGTCTCGTCCAACATCGGAACCACTTGTTCATAAACCCTTTGAATCATGGGCTTACCCCCCAATAAGGCCAAAGGCTTGGCCGGAAATCTGGTGGACGCATATCTTGCCGGAATAATTCCTATAAAATTCATCTTTTCTGCCATTTATAAAGTATACCTTACAAAAATACAAAAACGCGTTCAAATACGGATAAATTTTAGTGGAATAATGCAAATCGTCTGGCTTGAAACGGAATAAACGGTATGGAAACGGATGCCCGCCTTTTCCATATTGTATCCTCCCCTATGGCAAAGTCCGCGGTCCGGGTCGAGGCGTACCGGCCTATACGGCCCGAAACCGTCCGAACAGCCCATCGCATCAGATGTTTGCCGACCCTCTTTACACAGACCGAGGCAAAGGGAAGCATTTTCGCGGAAAAATTAGTGAGACAGCATGAATTTACCTATTTTTGCGCTTAAAAAGAAATGAATCGAATTTGTTTTATCGGATTGGGAAGCAATGCGTGCACGCCTGACGTGCTTACGGCAGCTCAGGCCGACCTGCGCGCGGCGTTTCCGGACATGATGTTCAGCAGCCTGCTGCATACGCCGGCTGTGGGCATGGACTCGCCTCGTCCGTTCTTCAACCGAACGGCCGTGTGCACGACCTCGCTTTCGCCGGACGAGCTTCGCCGGAAGCTCAAAGCCATAGAGCGTGCCCACGGACGACGGCCGGAAGACAAGGAACGCGGCATCGTCAATGTAGATTTGGATCTGCTCTACTATGACGGCACGGTACTCAAGCCCGAAGACTGGACGCGCGATTATGTACGAAAGGGTGTGGAGAAGCTCAAATCCTCACCGACGAAATCATAAGGACGGCATCGTATTTTGTCCCCTGCGGCAAACCCCATTTTCAATCTGCGCCAAATGATTTTTCAATCTCCTGAGAAAAATTTTTCAATCTGCGCCAAACGATTTTTCCTCCTGCGGAGGACACTCTTCGCTCCTGTTCAGCCCAACGATTTCCGGAATAAACCGCGAGGGCCGTCCGACATTTTCTTGTCGGACGGCCCTCGTGTTCCCTATTCCTTCGGAACGGCCCTTACTCAAAAGCCTCGTCTATGCCGCTATAATCCTCCGCCGGAGCCTCCTCTGTCGGCTGACTGTTGTCCTGACAGGGATCGAATCCGTCGGGAATTTCAAACTTCTCATCGGGAGAATAGCCCGTTTTCTTGTCCTTAAACAATTTCTGGAAGAAATAGGCGCAGACGGGCAAAGCCGATGAGGCACCCTGGCCGTAAGTCATGCTGTTGAAGTGGATGTCGCGATCTTCTCCGCCCACCCAGCAACCGGCGGCCAACGAGGGAGTGAAGCAAACGAACCATCCGTCGGAATTGCGGTTTGTCGTTCCGGTCTTTCCTCCCATATCGGCTGTCACATGATAACGGAAGCTCATGCGACTGCCCGTTCCTCCATTCATGACGCCCTGCATCATGATGATCATTTTATATGCGCTTTCCTCGCTGATGACTTCCGACATCTGAGGCTGGAACTCTGCCACCACGTTGCCTTCGCTGTCCTCGATGCGCGAGACGAAAAGCGGAGCGGTGCGTATGCCCCGATTGGCGAAAGTGGTGTATGCGCTCACCATCTCAGACACGGAAATATCGCACGGACCGAGACACAGCGACATGGAAGGATGGATGTCGCGGTTCAGCACGCCGAACTCGTGGATAAGACGGACCAGAGCCGACGGACTGAGACGGCTCATCAGATAAGCCGAAATCCAGTTGTTAGACTGCGCCAATCCCCATTTAAGCGTCACCATGTCTCCATAGCGAGCGCGGCTTCCGTTGCGCGGAGTCCAAAGCTTTCCGGCCACGATATAGGTCTGTTGCACATTGGGGGCGAGGTCACAGGGCGACATGCCGTTCTCCATCGCCAACGTATAGAGGAAAGGTTTGATGGTAGATCCCACCTGACGCCGTCCTACACCGGCCATGTCATATTGGAAATAACGGTAATCCGGACCGCCCACATAGGCTTTTACATAACCGGTATGCGTGTCCATACACATGAAACCGGCCCGGAGGAAACTCTTGTAATAACGGATGGAATCCATAGGCGTCATGACGGTATCCACATCGCCGTGATAGGAAAATACGGTCATCTCCTCCGGCGTATTGAACGCTTTCTCGATGTCGGCCTCGCTGGCTC
The DNA here is from genome assembly GCA_021205005.1 of Paraprevotella sp. GTDB lineage: Bacteria > Bacteroidota > Bacteroidia > Bacteroidales > Bacteroidaceae > Paraprevotella. Next base: position 8,488 of record JAJPYK010000148.1, read on the forward strand.
CGCCTTTCTTCATCGTCAAATAGCGTTCGCTTTGCTCCATGGACTTCCTCATGATCTGCTCTACTTCTTTGGCCGAAAGCTGGTTGGAGAAGGGTCTCGTTTTCTGGTTGCGCTTTTCCTTGTCGAAAATAGGTTGCAGGTAACCGGCCACATGCTCCTCCACGGCCTCTTCGGCATACTGCTGCATGCGGGAGTCTATGGTCGTGTAGATTTTCAATCCGTCGGTATACAAATTATAAGGCGTACCGTCCTTCTTATGGTTCTTGTTGCACCATCCGTAAAGCGGATCGGTAGCCCATGCCAACGAATCCTCATAATAGTTCTGGGCTTGCCACGAAGCATAGTCTCCGCGTTCCGGTTTTTTGGCCATAAGCATCGTACGCAGACGCTCGCGCAGGTAAGTGGCGATCCCTTCTTTATGGTCCACCTGATGGAAATGCAATCCGATCGGCTCCATCTTATGCAGTTCGGCATCCGCCTTGCTCAGATAGCCGGCTTTCACCATTTGATCCAACACCACGTTGCGCCGTTCCCGACAACGGTCCGGCTTCCTTACGGGATTGAAATAAGAGGGATTCTTGCACATGCCGATCAGCATGGCGGCCTCGCTGACCGAAAGGTCCGAAGGCTCTTTGTTGAAATAAGTCTTGGATGCGGTTTTGATACCCACGGCATTGTGCAGGAAATCGAAATAATTGAGATACATCGTGATGATCTCCTCTTTGGTATAATATCGTTCCAGCTTCACGGCTATGACCCATTCTATCGGCTTCTGCAAAGCGCGTTCCATGGTGCTCTGCGCCACATCGCTGTAAAGCTGTTTGGCCAACTGCTGCGTAATCGTGCTCCCGCCGCCGGCATTGCTCTGTCCGAGCAGCCCCCGCTTGACCACGGCACGGGCCAAGGCACGGTAATCTATGCCGGAATGCTCGTAGAAACGTTCGTCTTCCGTAGCCACAAGAGCTTTGGTCAGCCACGGGGAAAGATCGTTGTAATCCACAAAAATGCGGTTGGCACGACTGTAATACCATGTTCCCACTAATTTTCCATCGTCCGAAATAACCTGCGAAGCGTATTTGTTTACCGGGTTTTCCAATTGATATAAGTTCGGCATATATCCGATCCATCCATGCCAAATGGCGTAAAAAGCTAAGGAAACGGCAGTGATGCAAAGAAATAAGATCACCCATAAAGTGATTACAAACTTTTTCCTCATAAACTATTCTCTTTCGTTCTTATCCAAGTCGTGGGGTACAAAATTACAAATAAACTTCATAATAACAGACTTAAATACGGAAAAGTTAGCGAAATGAGGCTTCCTCTCTTCCGTTCCGCTTTTTTTTATTAACTTTGACAGCGGAAGACATTCTATATTTAGCAAAAAGACATCCGAAATGGGAAACAGAAGTTTAGTGACTATTGCAGACCATTCCAAGGAGAAGATCATGTATCTGCTCCGAATGGCCGGAGAGTTCGAAAAACATACCAACCGCAAGCTGTTGGACGGAAAGATTGTAGCAACCCTGTTCTTCGAGCCTTCCACACGCACGCGATTTAGTTTTGAAACGGCGGCCAACCGTTTGGGGGCGCGTGTCATCGGGTTCACCGACCCGAAGGTGACCAGTTCATCCAAAGGCGAAACGCTGAAAGACACCATCATCATGGTAAGCAACTATGCCGACCTGATCGTCATGCGGCACTATCTTGAAGGGGCTGCACGTTATGCCTCCGAGGTTTCGCCCGTACCTATCATCAACGCGGGCGACGGGGCCAACCAGCATCCTTCGCAAACCATGCTGGACCTCTATTCCATTTATAAAACGCAGGGGACGCTTGACAACCTGCAAATCTATCTGGTGGGCGACTTGAAATACGGACGTACCGTGCATTCGCTGCTCACGGCCATGCGTCACTTCAATTCCACATTCCATTTCATCGCTCCTAAAGAATTGAGAATGCCGGACGTGTACAAACAGTATTGCGACCTTCACCATATTAAATATGTAGAGCATACCGACTTCACAGCCGAAACCATTGCCGAAGCGGACATTCTTTATATGACGCGCGTGCAAAAGGAACGTTTCACCGACCTGATGGAATACGAACGGGTGAAAGACCTCTACCTGCTCAAACTTCCTATGCTGAAATATGCCAAGGACAACATGCGCATTCTGCATCCGCTCCCCCGCGTGAACGAAATCGAATATGCCATCGACGATGATCCGCACGCCTATTACTTCAAACAGGCGCACAACGGACTTTTCGCCCGTCAGGCATTGATATGCGACGCGTTGGAAATTACCTTGGACGACGTGATAAACGATCAGACGATTATAGATTAAGTATAAGGCCATACGACAATGAAAAGACAAGAATTACTGGTAGCCGCACTCGAAAACGGAACGGTGATCGACCATATTCCCTCCAACAAACTCTTTGAAGTGGTCAACTTGCTCCATCTGGAACAGATGAAAACATCCATCACGGTGGGCTATAACTTGAAGAGCAAGAAGATGGGATATAAAAGCATCATTAAAATTGCAGACAAATTCTTTTCGGACGAGGAGTTGAACCAGTTGGCCGTAATCAGTCCGAACGTTACCCTATGTCTCATACGGGACTATGAAGTGGTGGAGAAAAGAGAGGTGGCCCTGCCCCACGAACTGAAAGGCATCGTGAAATGCGCTAATCCTAAGTGCATCACCAACAATGAGCCGATGAAGACGCTTTTCCACGTGGTGGACGGGAAACCTGCCACGTTACGCTGTCATTATTGTAACATGGAAGTGGAATTGGACCATGTGAAATTAGTTTAATCCCGCATATTTATGAAACAAGACTGGAAACCCGGAACGATGATCTATCCTCTGCCGGCCTTGCTGGTCAGCTGTGGCAGCACGCCTGAGGAATATAATCTGTTTACCGTGGCATGGGCCGGCACGATATGTACAAATCCGGCCATGTGTTATATTTCCGTACGTCCGGAGCGTTATTCCTACGGATTGATCAAAAAGAATATGGAATTCGTACTCAACCTGACCACAGAAGAACTGGCTTATGCCACCGACTGGTGCGGTGTGCGGTCGGGACGCGACTACCATAAGTTTGAAGAAAGGAAGCTCACTCCGGGAAAGGCGCGCATGGTGGCAGCCCCCATCGTAGAGGAATCGCCGCTGAGTATTGAATGTCGCGTGAAAGAAATCGTTTCATTAGGGTCTCACGACATGTTCATCGCCGAAGTGCTGAATGTGAAAGCCGACGACCGCTATTTGGACGAACAAAGTGGGAAATGGCAATTGGATGCCAGTCATCCCTTAGTGTATCTCCACGGAGCCTACTACGGATTGGGTCGGAAAATAGGCAAATTCGGATGGAGCGTGGAAAAGAAAAAAGAATAAATACAGTAACTAAAAAATTAAAAAGGATGGAAACGGACAGCATCGTATTTGGCTTGATCGAGAAAGAGCACCAACGCCAGCTCAAGGGTATCGAACTGATAGCCTCGGAAAACTTTGTGAGTGACGAAGTGATGAAAGCCATGGGTTCATGGTTGACGAACAAATATGCAGAGGGTTATCCCGGCAAAAGGTATTATGGAGGTTGCCAAGTGGTGGACGAAATAGAGAGCCTGGCCATCGAACGGGTATGCAAACTCTTCGGGGCCGAATACGCCAACGTACAGCCTCACTCGGGTGCTCAAGCCAATGCTGCGGTATTTTTGGCTTGCTTGAAGCCGGGCGATACGTTCATGGGATTGAATCTGGATCATGGAGGCCACTTGTCGCACGGATCTGCGGTAAACACCTCGGGAATTCTATTCCATGCCATCGGTTATAATCTCGACAAAGCCACCGGTCGTGTGGATTACGACGAGATGGAAAAACTGGCACTCGAACACCATCCGAAAATGATCATCGGCGGAGGATCTGCTTACAGCCGTGAATGGAACTATGCCCGTATGCGCGAGATTGCCGACAAGGTAGGTGCCATTTTTATGGTAGATATGGCGCATCCGGCCGGTCTGATTGCTGCCGGTTTGCTGGAAAACCCCGTAAAATATGCGCACATCGTTACTTCAACTACGCACAAGACTTTGAGAGGTCCTCGCGGCGGCATCATCTTGTTGGGTAAGGATTTCGATAATCCGTGGGGGCTGAAAACCCCGAAAGGCGAAATCAAGAAAATGAGTCAACTGCTCAACAGTTCCGTATTCCCCGGCATACAGGGCGGTCCGTTGGAACACGTGATTGCCGCCAAAGCCGTAGCCTTCAACGAAGCGTTGCAACCTGAATTCAAAGAATGGGCCAAACAGGTTCAGAAAAACGCCAAAGTCTTGGCCGATGAACTGATAAAACGGGGATTCGATATTGTAAGCGGCGGGACAGATAACCATTCCATGCTGGTAGACTTACGCAGCAAATATCCTGAGCTGACGGGAAAAGTTGCCGAAAAAGCTTTAGTGGCAGCCGATATTACCGTCAATAAGAATATGGTACCGTTCGATACGCGGAGCGCATTCCAGACCTCCGGTATCCGTTTGGGCACACCGGCCATCACGACCCGCGGAGCTAAGGAAGATTTGATGGTATTGATTGCCGAACTTATAGAGAAGGTATTGAACGCACCGGAAGACGAAAATGCCATTGCCGCTGTCCGTCGACAGGTGAACGACATCATGGCAGACTATCCGTTGTTTGCTTATTAATAAAATTTATGCCGAACTGCAACACTTTCCATCCCAAGACCAGGGTTCAGTTCGGCTTTATATTCCCCTTTGAACGGCTCAATTCAAGGCACCCCACTCCGTTGCAATCTCATTGTTTGAAAAGCGTACTATAATATCCCGCCTTGTAAAAAGCAAACAGATAGAGGTTCGGATGTGGACTCAACAGATGACGACGGATCTGGGAACGAGTCAAACCGAAGAGATAACGCACAATACCCACGAGTTTCAAACGCTGTAACAGCGCAAACAAACTCAACAGGCCTGAACTGCCCTCTAACTTTTTTCGATGAAGGTATAAAGTCTGCAAAGATTCTTCCGTTTTGCGCAACATTTCGCAATTGGTATCCAAACCGCAATTCATCAATGGATTGTCGATATGAAGAATCTTGATACCGGCATCTTTCAAGGCCTTGCCAAACAAGGTATCTTCATGCCCGTAACGTGTAATGGTCTCATCAAAAGGATATTGAAGAAAGACTTCCCTGCGGATCATGAAATTGAACGTACGGAAGACTTTATAGGGATGGCGGTTGCGTTTCTCCATTGTAAAACGCGGTTCGGCATGTTTCTCATAGCGATACGCCAGCGAAACCTCCGGCGACGGCAGTCGATCCGGATGTACCAATCCGCCATAAACGACTGGAGCCATCCGCCTCACTTCCATATAATGCAACAAATAATGCCCGTTCACAACGGCTGCATCGCTATCCATAAACAACAAATACTCATATTGCGCCTGCCGACCTAAAAAATTACGGATGCGAGCCCGGCCCAAATTCTGCTTTAACTCAATGTATTTACAGTGAGGTATCTGATTGATCTTACGGTTCTCCCGTTTGCAGACCTCATCGGAAGCATCGTCTGCCACCCATATTTCATACGGGCATTCCAACCTTTCCGCCTGCCGTTGCAAGTCTGTCACCAATCGGACACAAACCTGATTATAAGTCGGAATCAAAATGGAAAGCATATTCTGTCTTTTGTCATATTCTCCGGATTATATCCACGTTCACCGTGACTTATTTCTCTTTTAAACACTGTATCATGAGTACATGCGTGGTATGTTCGTCTATACGAAAACGATTGTCGGCACGCTCACCCACAATCCAGGCCACCCGATCTCCGCTGCACACGACCAACTGCCGTTCCTTCTCGAATAAACTCTTTTTGACGTCCGTCAGGTAATCGCTCACTAACTTCTCTCCCGTCATCCCAAACGGTACAAAACGGTCTCCCTCTCCCGTAAACCGTACCGTAATGGGAAACTCCAGTTTCTCCAAATCCAGACACACGGTATCCTTACGGCGCGGAATGACAAAACTCTTGCCGTTGTGACTCCGGTGGATAGAGAAAGTTACATCCGGCGTCACCCGAACAAAACCGTCCAAAGGAAGCACATGACACAGGCATTCATAACGGTCGGACTTACGATCGAGCACCAGAACTTTCCGATCTCTCAGCAAACGCCATTCGGCACTCTCATACACCTTTCCGGACTCTCCTTCCAATCGGTCGTGAATCTCTTTTACTTGCGCGCTGTTAAATCCGTAGGCGGACAATAGCTCATACAGAACCGTACAGGAAGCAGGCAAAGATTTCAGGGCCGTAATGTCGATACGAGGGTCATGCAAGACACGTTCCTTTATCTCTCCTATCGCCATATTATATAAGGTGTAAGCGTCGTCCATCCGATGAATGGTGCTTTGCAACGTCTCCACAATGCCGGGATTAATCTCTTTCAGCAAAGGCAAAACTTCAAAACGGAGTTTATTGCGAACCGCATCCGTCTCCAGATTCGTGCTGTCTGTCACAAACCCCAGCCCCTCTTCTGCCACAAAGGCCTCGATGTCCTCGCGCCCTACATCCAACAAGGGGCGTATCACATGTCCATGAAGATAACGCATCCCGGTCAGACCTTTCAGTCCCGTCCCACGCACGAGGTTCAGCAAAAGCGTCTCCACATTATCGTTCCGATGATGAGCCACGGCCACTTTGGCTAATCTGCCGTCGGCAAGCAACTCCTCAAAATAGGCGTAGCGCAAGTCACGGGCCGCCATTTCTAAGCTGACACCTTTCTCACGTGCATAGCCTTTCGTATCGAAATCCTTCACATACAAATGCACGGAAAGCGTGCGGCAGAGGTCACGCACAAACGTTTCGTCGCGATCAGACTCCTCTCCGCGCAAATGAAAATTGCAATGCACCGCTTCGCAAGACACTCCCGCCCGAAGCAATACCGCCAACAACGCCACCGAATCCGCTCCCCCGCTCAGGGCCACCAACACCTTTTCCTCCGGCAGGATGAGGCGATGCTCCTCGATCGTCTGCCTTACTCTATCATAAAACCGGTTGTTCTCTTCCATGTCTTTTCTTTTTCTTATTTCTCCTCCTTTTCCGCGGCTGCGCCTCGTCCGCGGCCATATTTCTCTACCACGAACAGATCCACCGACGGATATTTCGACGCCACCTCTTCCATGACGGCTTTTACGTCATTCCAGTCCAAACCGCCTAATCCGGCCCCGATAGCCGGAAGGGCAATCGCAGAAACTCCCTCGCGAGCGGCCTTTTTCATCATGGTCTGCATGGCCCGACGGATATAAGGCAACTTCGCCTCAGGTGCCCAGGTCTGCTGAGTAGCCAAATTGTACACATGCCCCTTTTCGGAGACGTAGTCGAATACATATCCGGGACGAAACAGCCCTTTCCGACACAGTTCCACATACTGCCGGCACATGTCCGGATAACGTTCCAGGAACTGCAAGGCGATGCCCGCTCCCATGGCTCCCAAACAATTGCAACCTTGTGCATAGTTGTCTACGCCTTCTATGGCAAAAATATCTCCCTCAGCTATATATTTGATCAGGTATCGAATGAAAAAAATTCCGTGCAGACCGTCGTGCGGACCTCCTTTTTATAACTTTACAAAGATACGGAAACTCACGTAAATACGGATAAAAACAAAAAGAATTATGTGCCCCCGTCATACCTTATCCGACATAAAGGCAAAAAAATGCTGACTGCGATACGCTGTCGATACACCCCCATATCAATCCCCGTAATAACAAGAAAAAAACACAATAAACCTAAAAAGATAAAAAAGCATAAGGCACAGGGCATGGAACATCCGCTTTTTATGTTATTTTTGCGCGAGACATTCAAAAGAATTTTATCTATGTGGAGTGAATATATAGCCTATCTCATCATTATCGCAGCATTCTTTTGGGCCGGACGCGGTATCTACCGTACCTTACGAAATCCCGGAGGAGGGTCGTCATGCTCCTGCTGTACGGCAGACTGCAAGCTCAGGGGCCTGAAACGCACGGCAAAGACAGACAGACGAAGAAACTGTGTAAGAAGAGAGGAAAATAGGCGCAAATAATTGGAGTTTTGAAAAAAAGTTGTACCTTTGTACTCGCTAAACGGAATGGTTCCCTGACCGAGTGGTTAGGTAGCGGTCTGCAAAACCGTCCACAGCAGTTCGAATCTGCAGGGAACCTCTTCCGGAACAGCACAGCGTTGGTTCCCTGACCGAGTGGCTAGGTAGCGGTCTGCAAAACCGTCCACAGCAGTTCGAATCTGCTGGGAACCTCCTTAAAAAAAGATACTTTCCCGAAAGAAGGTATCTTTTTTTGTACCTACATACGAACGTTTTCCCACGAAAATAAGTATCTTTGCTCCACGAACAAGTCCATCATCTTTTGAGCAAAATGAACAACGACCCTAAAGCGTGGGAGGTGTTGCAATCGGAATACCTGATCCGCAAACCGTGGCTGACGGCGCGACGCGACTGCGTACGATTACCGAACGGCACGGAAAATCACGAATATTACATATTGGAATACCCTGACTGGGTGAACGTCATCGCTATCACGGAAGACGGTAAGTTCATCATGGAAAGACAATACCGACACGGATTGCGACGGACTGACTATGAAATCTGCGCCGGCGTATGCGAAAAAGGAGAAACTCCATTGGAGTCGGCCCAAAGAGAATTATACGAAGAGACGGGATTCGGCGAGGGAAAATGGACACGCCTGATGAGCATCTCGCCCAATTCGTCCACCACTACGAATCTGTGCCATTGTTTCCTGGCACAAAACGTACGCCGGGTGTCCGGACAGCATCTGGAAGATACGGAAGACATCGCCGTACACTTGATGACGACCGAAGACGTCCGTACCCTATTGTTGAACAACGAAATCAAACAGGCCCTGATGCTCGCCCCGCTGTGGCGATATTTTGCAGAACGTCACTTGATATGAGATTCTCTGTCCATCTGTCAGTTTCGCAAAGGCGAGAATCGTTTATTTCCTATCGGAGACGGAAGAAATCTCCCCTAAACGATTCTCGCGCTTTTGTGTTTTGACATTCTGTTCGTCACAATGCCATGGAAACCACTTTTGAAGAACAAAAACAGCCAATCTCACGGAGATCGTTTTCCGTGAATTTATCCAAAAGTGGAATTCAATGTCTTTTTGCCCCTGAAACAAGAACCTGAAAAACGCCCGGATAAGTTAAAAAAAACAGATGCACGGCAGGAAACCGGCCGAAAAAAGGCAAAGTCCGACACGACTTGCGGAGAAAAAGAGCACGACATGCGGACATTTTTCTTTTGTTTGCCGCAGATTGATTCTATGATTTCTGCTCCCTAAACCGCATTTATACGAAGAAAATCCGCATAAATACGAAAAAAAACGAATATTTATGCAATAGGGGAAAGATGAAACAACTTTTTAACGGCTCACGAGACACAGCCCGGGGACAGAAAAAGTAGAAAAATGTCAACTTTCTCCGGCTTTGGCCGCACAAGCCGGACACAATCCCTTCAGCACGTAATTTACCCCGAGGAGCACAAATCCTTCGGGAGCCTCCACCACGGGAACGGACTGCTGACGGAAACAAAAGGCGCGATGGCAATTCTCACAATATAAATGCACGTGCTGCTCACTCACCGAACAAGTACAGTCGTCGCTGCATACGGCGTATTTCAACGCCCCCGACCCGTCGTCGATCTCATGAATCAAATGGTGCTCAAGGAAGAGAGTGATGGTACGGAATATGGTAGACTTGTCCACCGTTTGCAGAATCTCCTCCATATCGTGCTGTGAAAGGGCGCGGTTCGTATCCATCATCGTACGGAGAATCAACAACCGGATGGCCGTGGGCTTTATGCCACGCACGTCCAGTTTATGCAAATAGGGATCTTCTGCCATGAAATTGTCATTATCAAATAAAACTGGCGGACAAAGATACGACTTTATCCGCAAGTTTCCTTATGCTTTTAATCTTTTTTATCAGCCAACAGCCGTAAAGCATTCAGTATGGCCAACAGAGCCACACCCACATCGGCAAAAACGGCTTCCCACAAGGTGGCCACACCCAAAGCACCCAGTATCAGCACAAGCAACTTTACGCCGATAGCGCCGATAATGTTCTGCCATACCACCGTGCGCGTGTGCCGGGCGATGCGGATGGCCGTCGCGATCTTCGACGGCTGGTCGGTCTGCAAGATGACGTCCGCAGCTTCAATGGCCACATCACTGCCCAAGCCTCCCATGGCTATGCCGACACGGCTGACGGCCAAAACCGGTGCGTCGTTAAGTCCGTCGCCCACAAAAGCCACATTGCCTGCGGCGTCACGCTGGATTTCTTCGATATGACGGACCTTGTCCTCCGGCATAAGGTCTCCGTAGAAACGGGGAATACCTATTTTTTCGGCCAAATTCTTCACCAAAGCCGACTTATCGCCCGAAAGGATGCAAAGCCGGTGCAAACCGAGTGCGTTCAACATCTTCACTGCACGGGCGGCGTCTTCTTTCGGTTCGTCGGCCAACCACAGATAGCCGGCATACCGACCGCCTACCGCCGTCACTACAATCGTATCGGGGATTTGCGCAAGTTCCTCCGGACAAGACACGCCGCCATGAAGGAGCAAAGCCGGTTTACCCACCAAGAGTTCTCCTTTGTCGGTTTGGGCACGCAGACCCAGTCCGGCTAATTCTTCAGCCGAACGGACAGCAGGCTGCGCCGTCTGCTTCTCCGAAGCGTACTCGCCTACGGCCCGTGCTATGGGATGGTTACTTTCGGCCTCTGCCGCCGCAGTCCATCCCACGAGTTCTTCCGGCGTGAAACCTTCGACGGGATGCACCTCTTGTACGCGGAAAACGCCGCGGGTCAGGGTGCCGGTCTTATCGAAAACAACGGTATCCACATGAGTGATAGCGTCCAGATAGCTGCGTCCCTTGAACAGGATGCCGAAGCGAGAAGCAGATCCGATGCCGCTGAAATAGCCCAACGGTATGCTGACGACCAACGCGCAAGGACAGGAGATGACGAGAAATACCAAGGCGCGATAGAGCCATGACTGGAAATCATAGACGAAATCGGGACGGATCATAGAATATACCCAAGGCAGGAGAACCAATAAGACAGCCAGCAAAGTTACAGCCGGCGTATAAACCCGGGCAAACTTCCGGATAAACTGTTCGGTGGGGGCTTTACGAGAAGAAGCCGTCTGCACCATATCGAGAATACGGGCCAGGGCACTGTCGGTATATTCACGCATCGCACGCAGTCGGACCACCCTGTCAGTAGGGATCATACCGGCCAGAACTTCCCCGTCGAGCTCTATCCTGCGCGGCACGCTTTCTCCGGTCAAGGCTGCGGTGTTGAAAGACGCTCCCTCTCCTATCATCTTACCGTCCAAAGGTACACGTTCGCCAGCCTTCACCTCGATTTCCTCTCCTATCTGTACGCTCTCGGGATGAACGGTCTGCCAAGATCCTCCGCGGAACACGGTAGCCGTCTGCGAACGAACATCCAACAACGATTGAATATGGTCACGGGCCTTGTCACCCGCCTTATCCTGATACATCTCTCCCACTGCGTAGAAGAGCATCACCGCCAAGGCTTCGGGATATTCCCCGATGTAGAAAGCGCCGATCGAAGCCAAGAGCATCAAGGTGAACTCATTGAAAAAATCTTTCTTACACATGGTTTCCCATGCCTCTTTCATGACCGGTATCGACACGGGCAACCACCCGATAAAGAACCAGCCCAACCTTACGCCAGACAAGCGAAAGAAATCGCCGCCGGATCGTTGAAGAAGCATTCCTCCAATCAACATCAATAAAGAAAATATCAGTCGAAGATAGACTTTCCAGTCGCTCGACTCTTCGGTAGCGCAATGACTGCAGCATCCGGAATGTTTATGAGCTTCCATACTATTTACTATTTAAATTTTGCGACAAAGTTAGCCGGAAATCCGTGCAACTCGGTTGCACAATGGAGTAATCCCAACAAAATCCATTCAAAAACACAAGAAAAAAGACTATAGCAGAATGCCGCAGTGATCTCTTTTTTATGCGCAAAGTTCCAGAAGTCACCCGTCTGCCAAAGGAGACAAACCTCACATTACTCGCCCTTCATTTCATATTTTTTCTTATCAGAACACAATTCTTTGCCCATCTTATCCGCAAAAAGAATAATTATTTGTATTTTAGCCCTGGAGAAAATGGCGGCCAACTTTTAAACGTGCGACGGATGAAACCGTAAATTAAATCTTTTCCCGCTACAC
>JAJPYK010000248.1 GCA_021205005.1 Paraprevotella sp.
AAAACAAGAGTTTACCATAGAGATAAACAGCACTTTTCGGGGCGATTCGTCCTAATATCGCCTCACATTCATCAACTTTTCCTTTGTAATAACTAACGGGATCATCCATCTTCTTTTATTTGACAGTCTTATTCAAAATATCATGAACACGCCAATAACGTTCGAGCCATTATTGAATAGCGTATTTTTTGTCCAAAAGTAGAGATTTATTCATAGCATCAAGTGGAATTTCTACATTCTTCACACAAATTATATATATTTGTTGCGCCAAACGCCTTTTCAATCTGCGCCAATTGATTTTTCAATCTCAGGAGATTGATTTTTCAATCTGCGCCAAACGATTTCCCAATCTCAGGAGATTGTTCTGCAGACACGCCGCATCCGTTGTTCCGGTCTTCTCGACCCTGAAAATTCCACGTCCCTATATTTGATCGACGATGCAAAGATTCATCCGGATGCACAAGATTAATACGGCTTACTTCTTGGATTCGGAAATTAAAATACGGAACAAAGACAAGTAACTCAATGGATAGCCTCTATATAAAAGAAGTATAAAGCCTCAAAAATTATACTTTAGTGTAATAATGAGGCTTCACCCAACACTTTTTGCATTAACCATTTGGATTTAGACTTTTTTTATTCTATGTTTGTAGGGAAGAACTTAAAATACATACCCATGAAAAGCAGGCACTTCTGTCACAGATGTGCCCAACCATTACTAAATATAAACCCTTAAAATCACCTGTATGAAAAATATTATAGCATATATCATAGGCATGATTTTCAGCTTGAACTTCACGATCGTCTCAGCACAGACGAATGTAGAAAACCAACGCCGCATTGCCCTTTGGGGACATGTCAGGAACTCTTTCACCACAAGAGGATTGGTAGGTGCAAAAATCACACTGATGACGGCGGACAGCACCGTCATTGACTCCATCCGTACATGGCAACCGGGCAACGATCCATTTGATGGAGTATATAAATTCAGCGTACCCGCACGCCCGCAAAAGTTCATCATACGTGCCGAATATCCGGACTACGAAACCACATATATCACTTTCGACATGAAATATATCACCCGGAACACCTGGTTCGACCTTCCGCACCATTTCATGAAATACCAGGGACATAAAGCCGAGATGGAACGTAAGCTTGACGAGGTGACCGTCACGGCTACCAAGGTACAGATGGTGTACAAAGGGGATACGATCATATATAACGCCGACGCATTCAACGTGCCGGAAGGCAGCATGCTGGACGGACTGATCCGCCAACTGCCCGGCGTGGAACTAAAAGACAACGGAACCATCTATGTGAACGGACAAAAAGTAGACTACCTGACCCTGAACGGAACGGACTTCTTTAAAGGAAAAAACAAAGTCATGCTCGACAACCTCCCCTACTATACGGTGGAAAACATACAGGTGTACAACAAGACTACGGAGAAAAGCGAGTGGCTCGGCGTGGCGGACGCGCCGAAAGATTTCGTCATGGACGTGAGACTCAAAAGGGAATATGCCATGGGCTATATGGTCAACACCGACCTCGGCGTAGGATCGGAAGGACGTTACGTGGGGAAAGCTTTCGGTATGCAATATTCAGACCATACGCGCTTGTCTCTCTTTGCCAACCTCAACAATACCAACGAAATGAGGAATCCGGGCAGTAACGGAGACTGGAATCCTGCCAAGAACCAGAACAGCGGAGAAGTAGACTACAAGGCCATTGGAGGGGAATTGTACATGGAAAACAAGGACAAGACCTGGAAAGAGGTAGCCAATGCCACGGTTTCATGGGAAAAACGGGATTTGAAATATCATATCGCACAAGAACAATTTCTCACGGGTGGAAATGTCTATGACCGGAGCTTGCAGGATTCAAAGATCCCGCATCCACCTTCAGCGTCAACTTATTCAACAAGTTTACCTACAAGGGACCATTCTGGATGGACGTGAGCGGAGGATTCTCCTATCAGAAAGGCAGGGTCGAATTATTCAATCATAGTGTATCATTTTCCAAAGACCCGTCCTATCTCGGTTCCACTGTACAAATATTGGACTCCGTGAGGAATTTCATCCAACACGCTTCATTCATGCAGGATGTCATCAACATCTCGCAAAGCAATTATTATGAATTAACCAAGAACATGAACTACAATTTCGGACTGAACCTTACCCGTAAACTGCCCTGTGGAGACGACCTGGATATCGGGGCCTCGTTCCGGCAAGACAAAAACAAAAATGACAAAGCTACACAGGAACTGATCACCTATCCGCAAGAACAAGATGCCGACCGGACATACCGACATTTGTGGGAAAAGACCCGGACGAACGGATATTCTCTGCAAGGATCTGTAAAATACACCGTACATGCACTCAACCGGTGGAATTACCGGAGTTTTGTGAATTTCGACTATTCACGCACTACTTCAGATGCTCCGGACTACCGGCTGGACGACCTGGAGGTTTACGGACCGGATGCGGGAAAAGAGGTGACCGACCTACCTTCCACACGAGACTCGCTCGCCCGTACCTTAGACGGACAAAACAGTTCCTGGTCCACATTGACCTGGCACAGAACCAGTCCCGGATTTAACGTATACTACAATAAAGAAGGAAACGGAAAAACCATATGGTTCGAAGTCAATCTCCCGTTAGACATACGAGAAGAGAAGTTGAACTACCGCACCACGACAGCCGATACGACCGTCCGACTGCAAACCATATTGCCCGAACCGATGGCCAAACTGGAAATCTCGTCCCATAACTTTGACCGATTCTATAAACTGCAATATAACATGAACTATAATAACGGAAGCCTTTATAACCGGGTAAACGTACGCAACGACGCCAACCCGCTGAATATCAAATTAGGAAATCCGGACCTAAAGACAGCACTGATCCATAAGTTCTACGCACGATGGAGAAGGACCAACCGGAAATACGATCAAACGTTTTCCAGCGATCTGAATGTACAATTCATAACTAATTCCATCGCGTATGGCAACACCTACAATCCGGAAAACGGTGTGCGCACTTACAAGTACGAAAACGTGGACGGAAACTGGAACGCTTTCGGACAGTTCTATTTCACCCGTGCTTTAGGGCCAGAAAAACGATGGAGAATACAAACCAACACGTCACTCAGCTTCATTCACAATGTGGACATTTCCGCCACACAAGGAGAAACCGGCAACAGCCGACTCAGCACGGTAGACACATGGCGTACAGGAGAGGACGCCGAATTGTCCTACCGCTTCAAAACCCTGTCGGTCGGAATCAACGGAACGGTGGACTGGCGTAACTCCCAATCTGACCGATCCGGATTTGAAACCATCAATGCCGTGGAGTACAATTACGGCATGACCGTCAACTATACCCTCCCATGGAAAATACAACTGGCCACGGACATCAAAATGTTCAGCCGAAGGGGGTATTCCGACAGCGGCATGAATACGGACGATGTGGTATGGAATGCCTCACTTACACGTTCCTTTGCCCAAAAAAGACTCGTCGTAAAACTTGAAGGTTTCGATATCCTCAGCCAAATCTCCAATACACATTACAGCATCGACGCACAAGGACGGGAAGAGGTCTGGATCAACAACATCCCGAGTTATGCCATGCTACATCTGCAATGGAGGTTCAATCATATGCCTAAGAAGAAATAAAGACAGGACCGTGAAAGCATTTCAATAACAGTCATGCCGAGGATCTTCCAGATAGAACTTCAATAAAGGAAAATGATTACTCTCAGGTACTATGGAGACGGCAACGAGGGTGTGTCATAATTCAAATTTTGAGATTGACAACTTATAATCTGTAAGTATCCTCCGTTGAACTAAGCAAAAACAACCTTATAAAGCTCTCCACGAAGCTCTATATGGTTGTTTTTATTGAATGAAGTTTCTGATTATTACTTTTTCAAAGTGCTTTTTGAATTATGACACACCCTCATGCCGTGCAAGATCTCAGAAGTAAAAACGGCATCAGGATAACTTTTTATTTCTTCCGGAATCTCTCTTGTCGGTGATACAAGACATGAATATCCGTATCTTCCCGCTTCACGTTCCGCAACTTCTTTATTTGATTAGCGACCCAAGGATTATCCTACCGCATAAGATTAACACAACGTGCTTCATGAACATCGGGGATTATAAATAAAGAAAGTTTTTTTAGTGAACAGCCCCGAC
>JAJPYK010000265.1 GCA_021205005.1 Paraprevotella sp.
AGTCTTGCGGCGGTCACTTCCGTGAAGAATATCAGACGGAAGAAGGTGCAGCCAAGCGTGACGACGAGAACTACTTCTATGTATCTTGCTGGGAGTACCAGGGTTCCGACGACACGGCTCCGGTGCTTTACAAAGAGCCGTTGGTATATGAGGCCATCAAGGTACAGACACGTAACTACAAGAGCTAATAAACGGTTTGTTCAACGATTATAAAGAAAACAACAATGGATAAAAATATTTCATTTAAGCTTAGATATTGGCGTCAGAACGGACCGAAAGATGCCGGCCACTTTGACGAACGTGAAATGAAAAACATTCCGGGGGACACTTCCTTTCTTGAGATGTTGGACATTTTGAACGAACAATTGATAGAGGAGGGCAAAGAACCTTTCGTGTTCGACCATGATTGCCGCGAAGGTATATGCGGTATGTGCTCTTTGTATATCAACGGTACGCCGCACGGTAAGACGGAGCGCGGCGCCACTACGTGCCAGCTCTATATGCGTCGTTTCAAAGACGGCGACATCATTACGGTAGAACCGTGGCGTTCGGCCGGTTTCCCTGTCATCAAGGACTGTATGGTAGACCGTTCGGCATTCGATAAGATCATGCAGGCCGGCGGCTATGTCACCGTACGTACGGGCCAGCCGCAGGATGCCAATGCCATTCTGATTCCGAAGCAGGATGCCGACGAAGCGATGGATTGCGCCAGTTGCATCGGTTGCGGTGCATGTGTGGCTGCCTGCAAGAACGGCTCGGCAATGTTGTTCGTGTCTTCCAAAGTAAGCCAGTTGGCTCTTTTGCCACAAGGCCGTCCCGAAGCTGCGCGTCGTGCCAAGGCGATGATTGCCAAGATGGACGAACTCGGATTCGGTAACTGTACGAACACACGTGCCTGTGAAGCCGTATGTCCGAAGTGCGAGAGCATTGCGAACATCGCCCGTCTGAACCGCGAATTCATCAAGGCCAAGTTGAGCGACTAAAAGACATCTTCTCAGGGCTTCGATCAGCCCGTCATATTTCAAAAGAGCGTATTCCATAGCGGAGTACGCTCTTTTGCGTATGGTGAGGGGAAAGGAAATGAGTTTTCGGACGATTTTCCTTGTCTTATTTACGGCCAGGGTCCGGCGGAAATGATTTTAATCGATTCTCGTGCTGTTTGGAAATGTCGTTTTTCTTTGGTTTCTATGGTTTTTGAATAAAAAAGTCAGTGTATATAGGGTATTTTTCCTGTATTTCTGACTTTCTGTAATAAAATCGCGCTATTTTCGCTTGTTCGTGTAGGTTGACATTCCGAAAGGAAATAGAAAGAAAGCGCACGGCGACCGCATCGGCTGACGAGTTTTCCCGCAGTCCGTGCGGAAAAGGGTAGGGTGACGGCCTATGGCGGCCGAAAGACAAGTAGTCCCCTTGCCGCTGCTGCCGAAATCGTTTGGCGCAGATTGAAAAATTTTTCTCAGGAGATTGAAAAATCAATTGCCGCAGAAAAAATCGGGCACTTCCTCAGAGGGATGAAATCTTTGCGTTGAAGAAGAGAGGAGCGTCTCGGAGAAGGCGGTCAGCACAAGCGGTAGGTCCCGCCGCTTTTCAGTTCGACGATGCCTTTCAGCTCCAGATTGAAGAGAAAGGCACTCAGCTTGTGTACCGGCAGGTTGGTGGCTACCGACAATGCGTTGATGTGCATGCTTTCCGTCCGGTGCAGGCAATCCACGATACTTTGTTCTTCCGGACATAAATGGGGGAACAGCTCTCCTTGTACACCGTCCCCTTTTCGTATCTGTGCGGGGGCCGTCTGCCATCCCAAGGCCTCCACGAAGTCCTGTGCATTTTGCAACAAGGCCGCTTTGCTGTCACGAATCAGCCGGTTGCATCCCTGCGAATAAGGGTCGTTTACGCGCCCCGGAAAAGCAAAAACGTCTCGGTGATAGCTTACGGCGAGATCGGCCGTGATCAGGGCACCGCCCTTCTCGGCAGATTCCACTACGATGGTGGCGTCGGTCATGCCCGCCACGATGCGGTTGCGTCTCACGAAGTTCACTTTGTCCGCATTCGTGCGGCTCATGAACTCGGTGAGCAGTCCGCCGTGCGACACCATCTGCACGGCCGTATCGCGGTGCATGCGCGGATAAATCTGGTCTAACCCGTGCGCCAATACGCCTACGGTGTCCAGATCGTTGTCCAATGCGGCACGGTGGCTGTGAATATCTATCCCGTAGGCCAGTCCGCTCACCACCAATGCGTCCGGACAAAGACGTTTCAGATCGGTCAGGAAATGACGGCAAATATCCTTTCCGTAGTCCGTGCAATGACGGGTCCCCACCATATTGAGCACATGCGCCCGATTCAAGTCGGCATTGCCTCTGTAATAAAGGATCAACGGTGCGTCTTCGCATTCCCTCAACCGCGCGGGATAGTCCGTATAGTGGTAGCACAGACAGCGGATTTGTTTGTCCTTCGCGAAGGTCAGTTCTTCTTCCGCCCGCGCCGTGAGGCGTTCCATCTCTCCCAAGGCTGCCGACAGTTTCTCCGTCGCTTCGGGATAGAGGTCTCCGATGTGTTTGCGTTGTTCATACAGGGCTGTGGCACTTCCCAACTCTTCCAGCAGTCTGTGCTGCATGGTCGGATTGATGCGCGGGAGGCGCGTCAGGGCCATTGTGTAGATGATTTCCTGGTCGGTCATGCAAGTGCGGTGGTTAGGGGGATGAGAATGCGCGGTTATTCATTTTGTGTCGGCAGGAGCCGGTCCAGTTCGGGACAGAGGCCCAGTCGTCCGTCGATCAGGCAGACGGTTTCCACCTGGCTTTTCAGGCAACATTGCAAGTCAGGTAGCCGGTAGATATCCTGATAGAACACATATTTGATTCCCGTTTTTTCCACGCGCAGTTTGCTTACGAACGAATCTCCGCTGCGGAGCGGCGTCTTGAAAGCCATGGTCAGCCGTGCCACCACTGCGTCGATACCGTCGTCGTGCAGGGCGGCGAAGCTGATGCCCCGCGTGTGCAGGAACTCGTGCCGCGTGTGTTCAAGATAATGCTGATAGTTGGCATTGTTCACGATGCCTTGCAGGTCGCACTCATAGTCGCGCACCTTCATCTCCAGTTCATAGATATAGTTTGCTTTCATTTTATGCAGGATTGTTTTTTCGTTTTAAAAATTCATATCCGAAGCGGCAGTGCAGGCAATAATTGCGGTCGCAATATTCTTTTTTAAGTTGTACGAGTGCCTGCGAATCCGTTGCGCTGTCCACCTTGATGCCACAGTCGGCCCACTGTCGCGTGATGTAGTTGTTTTCGGCCCTGATCGGTTCGAGGAACTTCAAGGCCTGTTCGCAATATCCGCCGTGTGCATGCGTCTGTCCGTAAGCATAAAGCAAAGGTACCACCGTATTGATGATGATCAGATTCAGCGAATTGACGGTGAGCGACTTGCCTCGCTTCGGACTCGGCCCGCCGAACGTGAAGTGCGACTCCCAGTAAGGAGTGACGTGCGTGGCCAACATGGCGTGCAGCTCCTCCGTGGTTTGCGCCTCCAACAGTTGCGAGAAACCGGCGGTTTGATTATAATACAGCCTGGCGAGCTGAGAGATGCGCACATGCGGAAAGTTCTGCGGCCGCAAGCGGAGGAATTTCCACGCTTCCGCCTGCATGGGATCCAGTGCAAATTTATGTGCCAGATAGTCGTATTCGCGTTTCAATCGAGGATAATAATCATCGTCTATGGCCTCGTCCCTGTATTTTTTCGGTATGGTGGCGAAATCCAGAAGGCCGGCCTGTCCCATGAATATGGCTTCGATCTGGAACAGGTCGTCACGATGATGCGCCACGGCCGGCAGGGGAATATGCTGTGCCCAGGCCTCGAAAGCATCGCCGTTGATGCCGAAACCGAAGTTACGCGCCAAGGTGATGAAGTACGTCCGTTCCCAATCTCCTTGCCATTGTTCCAGACGGCTTATCACCTTCTGCGCCCGTTGGTCCAGCCGTTCGTAGAGCAGCGCGTTCATCCAACTGTGTACCGTGAACGTGTCGATCTGCGAAATGATGCGGTGGCAGCGGGGATCGTCCGTTGTCCGGCAGAGTTCCTCATAATTTTGTCGGAGATGGGCGGGAATGTCCAAGGCCAGTTGCGGCAGCGTCTTCCCGTCTTGCGTGACGACGGGTCGGTCGGCGGTTTCCGTCACGTGCAGGATCACGGTG
>JAJPYK010000021.1 GCA_021205005.1 Paraprevotella sp.
CATTGAAACCGAGATGCGTAAATCGTATATCGACTATTCAATGTCCGTAATCGTATCCCGTGCCCTTCCGGACGTGCGCGACGGTTTTAAGCCGGTGCATCGTCGCATTCTTTATGGAATGAGGGAATTGGGTAACACACACGACAAACCCTATAAGTAATGCGCCCGTATCGTGGGAGAGGTGTTGGGTAAGTATCACCCCCATGGCGATTCGTCGGTCTATGGTGCATTGGTGCGTATGGCCCAGGAATGGAGCATGCGCTATACTTTGGTGGACGGACAAGGAAACTTCGGTTCGGTAGACGGCGATAGTGCGGCTGCCATGCGTTATACCGAGGCCCGTCTGCAACTGATGGGCGAGGCCATGATGAATGACCTTGAAAAGGAAACGGTAGACATGACGAATAACTTCGACGACACGTTGAAGGAACCTACCGTGATGCCGACCAAAATACCCAATCTGTTGGTGAATGGAGCCAGCGGTATTGCGGTCGGTATGGCTACGAATATTCCCACGCATAATCTGGGCGAGGTCTTGGATGCTTGTGTCGCTTACATAGATAATCGTGACGTAGATATTGACGGGTTGATGCAATATGTCAAAGCGCCCGATTTTCCGACCGGGGGCTTCATCTACGGCATGCAGGGCGTGCGCGAAGCTTATGAGACCGGCCGAGGACGTGTAATCATGCGCGCCCGTGCCGAAATAGAACCTGGAGACAATCACGACAAGATCGTAGTCACTGAAATCCCTTATGGGGTGAATAAGGCGGAACTGATCAAGCAGATTGCCGATATGGTGACCGATAAGAAAATCGAGGGCATCAGTAACGCGAATGATGAGTCCGATCGTGAAGGTATGCGTATCGTGATCGATGTGAAGCGCGATGCCAATGCCAATGTCGTATTGAACAAGTTGTTCAAGATGACTCCTTTGCAGACCAGTTTCAGTGTGAACTGCATAGCGTTG
Source organism: Paraprevotella sp. (assembly GCA_021205005.1). Classification (GTDB taxonomy): domain Bacteria; phylum Bacteroidota; class Bacteroidia; order Bacteroidales; family Bacteroidaceae; genus Paraprevotella. The sequence continues at coordinate 971 of JAJPYK010000021.1, forward strand.
GTGAAAGGTCGTCCTAAATTGCTTTCGCTGAAAGACTGCATCGTGACTTTCGTAGACCATCGTCATGATGTGGTGATTCGCCGCACGCGCTATGATCTGAAGAAAGCAGAGGAGCGTGCTCATATTCTGCAAGGTTTGATCATTGCAAGCGATAATATTGATGAAGTGGTACATATCATTCGCCGGGCACAAAATCCTCAAGCCGCCATCGAAGGTTTGATTAATCGTTTTGAGTTGGATGAACTTCAGGCCAAGGCCATTGTGGAAATGCGTTTGCGTCAGTTGACCAACTTGATGCAGGAACAGTTGCGCAATGAATATGATGAACTGTTGAAACAGATCGAATATTTTAAGCAGATTCTGAGCGACGATGCGCTTTGTATGAAAGTGATCAAGGACGAACTGATCGAGGTGAAAGAGCAGTTTGGCGACGAGCGTCGTTCCGAAATCGTTTATTCCAGCGAGGAGTTTCATCCTGAAGATTTTTATGCTGACGACGAGATGGTGATCACGATCAGCCACATGGGCTATATCAAGCGCACTCCGTTGGCTGAATTCCGAGCCCAAGCCCGTGGCGGCGTAGGCAGCAAGGGAACCAGTACTCGCGATACGGACTTTGTGGAATATATCTATCCGGCAACGATGCACAACACGATGCTCTTCTTTACCCAAAAGGGTCGCTGTTTCTGGATGAAAGTGTATGAGATTCCCGAAGGGGCGAAGAACTCCAAGGGACGTGCCATTCAAAACATGCTGAACATTGATCCGGATGATGCCATCAATGCTTGTCTACGCATCAAGAACCTGAATGATCCGGACTTCTGCAAGTCTCACTACGTCATCTTCTGTACGAGAGACGGCATTATCAAGAAAACCTGTTTGCAGGAGTATTCTCGTCCGCGTACGAATGGCGTGAATGCCATTACCATTCGTGAAGACGACCGGGTAATAGGGGTGCGTCTGACGAATGGGGATAATGAGATCATTATGGCCAACCGTAACGGACGGGCCATTCGATTCCACGAAAGTAAGGTGCGAGCCATGGGGCGTACGGCCACCGGTGTTCGAGGCATGACCATTGACGAAGACGGCAATGATGAAGTGGTCGGCATGGTTTATGTGAACGATCCGCAGACGGAAACGATTATGGTGGTCAGTGAACAAGGCTACGGCAAACGTTCCGATATAGAGGACTATCGCGTGACCAACCGAGGTGCCAAGGGAGTGAAAACGCTGAATATCACGGAAAAGACCGGTAAGCTGGTTGCCATTAAAGTCGTGACAGACGATAACGATTTGATGATTATTAATAAGAGCGGTATCACGATTCGTCTGAAAGTGGCCGATGTGCGTATTATGGGACGTGCTACCCAGGGTGTACGTCTGATTAATTTGGAAAAACGTAACGATCAGATCAGTAGCGTATGCAAGGTGCAGACCGAAGGAGAGGAATATGAAATAGCTGAAGAGTTTGACGAACTTAAAGCGCCGTCTTCCGTCGAGAACGAGGAGCAGGCGGATACGTTACCGCAAAATGATGCAAACGAGGACGAAACCGAGAATAAGGAATGAGTATAACAACTTTTAATCTATAAAGTTATGAATAAATATGTGTTATCCGTTGCGTTACTGGTTGCTTCAACCGGTGCATTCGCACAGAACAGATTAGTGAAAAAGGCCCAGGGACTGATGAAAACGGATCAGTTTGAAGAGGCCCAGACAACGTTGACAGAGGCGTTGAATAGCGGAGAGACAAAAGATATGGCTCTTGCGTGGGATGTACAAGGTGACTTGTACCAGCAGCTTTTCGTTACGGAACTGAACAAAGCTGCCGCACATCAACCCATGGATACGGTAAAGTTTGTGAATAATCTCTATGCTTGTTTGGATGCTTATGAGAAGTGCAATAGCTTTGACCAAAAGCAGGAATATGCGGAGAAGAACAAGGAAAATGAAAAGAAGTTCCGTACGTTCTTGATGTATGCGGGTCAGTTCAACTTTGAGAACCATGATTTTAAGGGTGCCTATAAGGCTTATGACGCTTGGTTGACTTTCCCTGAAAATCATAAGCTGGTCGCCGATGATCCCGCCATACAGAACGACACTGTGTTTGATAAGAATCAAGTGGCCTATTATGCTTGTCTGGCCGCTTATCAAGGAAAGGACTATGATCATGTGACCACGCATCTGCAAGAGGCGTTGAACTATGATAAAGAGGCTAAGACGGTGAGACAGTTGCACCTGGTTACGCTTTTGGAGAAAGGAGATACAGCTCAGTGGGTCGATGCTTCAAAGCAATATGCCTCAAGCGATGAAGGTATAGCGCAGAATCTGTTGGCTTATTATACGGAAAAGAAAAACAATGCGGCCGCGTTGGAATTTGCCAATAGTTTGTTAGCTACTGATCCGAATAATAAGATAGCCAATTATTCAAAGGGCGTAGTCTTGTTCGGAGAAGAGAAGTACGAAGAAGCGTTGCCTTTCTTTGAAAAGAGTGCGGAATTGGATTCAACGTTCACGGATGCTTATTACAATGCCGGCGTTTGTTGCTGTAATGAAGGTTACGGGATCAATGAGGAGATCGGAAAGAAGACTTTGAAGAAAGCCGAATATGATAAGGAAATAGCCAAAGTGAAGGACTGGTATAAGAAAGCGGAGCCTTTCTTTTTGAAGGTGAAAGCACTTGAACCGGATAATCCGCAGCGTTGGGCTTCTCGTTTAAAGACGGTATATTATATAACCGGCGAGAAAGCTAAAGAGGCCGAGATGGATACTTACCTCAAGAAAGTAACAGGGCGGTCATTAGAAAACATATCAAATGAAATCGGGGGATGATGTACAATAAATATGGACATCACCCCTTTATGCTCATAAGGAATGAACAGAGTATGGCTTTTAATTCTTTGCTTGTGGGGTATCTCCTGGGGAGCAAGCGGTGCCAATGTAATCCGTGAGGCGCATAAGACCATTAATGGTGCGCATTACGAAGATAACGGGGATGAAGCTAAGAAAGTGACGGATCGTTTGACCGCAGCAGAACGGAGCCTGATGGATGCTTTGCCTACGGAAAAGAATGCCAAGAGACGGGCTGAATTGTATTATACCGCAGCGTTGGTGCAGTGCCGTTTTAACGATATTGAGAATGCGAAGATTTACTTGAAACGGGAGTACGATACGGTGCGTTACTATAATAGTATATATAATGTATACCGTTATAT
>JAJPYK010000188.1:0-1011 GCA_021205005.1 Paraprevotella sp.
CCGTTTCCGGTACTTGCGGAATGGAAGAAGAGACGAAGGGAGATAAATGATTGAGCGGCATGCGACTTTCCGTATGGAAAGTGCATGCCGCAACTGTATGAACATTCAGGTACCCCCGCCGGGAATCGAACCCGGATTGGCGGTTTAGGAAACCGTAGTTCTATCCATTGAACTACAAGGGCATTCTTTTCATTTTGCAAAGTTAATGGTTTCTGCTTAAAACGGCGAACGCTTGCATGAAAAACTTTCGGAAGTTGGCCTTTCTGCCTGAAAAAACAGACAATGAATAAATATTCATTTTTTGCCGTTCTGCTCGTCGATATGATGTCGGTAATCGAAAAGGAATGTAAGAAATGCAATGGAATGGCTTTTTAGATTACGATTTCATATTATATTTATTCTCCTGTAATGCTTTTAACATCGGAAAATTTTGTTTTTAAACATTTCTTTGCGATATTTGCATAGGTATGGTGGAAAACATATACAAAAATCATATAAATACGACAAAGAGTATGGCATACACATTAGAAGTGAAAGAGCTGGACCAAGTAGTGGTTCGTTTCTCTGTTGATTCCGGCTACGGCATGCCGTTGGCCGGTAACATTTTCTCCACGGTCTCCGCGACGGTGGGAAATGATATTTGCACGTTCCCCGATTATCCGGCCGATATTCGCGCTCCGCAGGGTTCTCTGACGGGCGTGTCGGGTTTTCAGGTGCACATCGGAGCGGAGCGCGTTTATACTCCCGGAGATCTGTGCGATGTGCTGGTGGCCATGAATGCCGCCGCGTTGAAGATGCAATATCGCTATGCCAAGCCCACAGCCTGTATCATTATAGACACCGACAGTTTTCAGGCTAAGGATCTGACGAAGGCCGATTTCACGACCGATGACCCTATCGAGGAGCTGGGCATCAAGAACGATGTGATTGCCGCTCCCATTACGCAGATGGTCAAGGCTTGCCTGGCCGATTCGGGTATGGACAACAAATCGATCTTGAAGTGCCGCAACA
>JAJPYK010000188.1:1021-4126 GCA_021205005.1 Paraprevotella sp.
ATTGGTCTGCTGGCTGTTCAACCGCGACATCGAGATCGCTTTCAGTATGCTGCGTGAGAAGTTTGCCCGGAAACCGGCTGTGACCGAGGCCAATATCAAAGTGATCCAGGCCGGTTACGATTACGGAGCCAATACGCATGCTTCGGTGTCTCATACCTATAAGGTGGAGTCCAAGACAAAGAAACCGGGCAAATACATGGATATTATGGGCAACAAGGCTACGGCCTACGGCTTTATTGCCGCAGCCGAAAAGGCCGGACGCCGTCTTTTTCTCGGTTCTTATCCAATCACGCCGGCTACGGACGTGCTGCACGAACTGTCCAAGCACAAGAGCCTGGGTGTGATTACCGTGCAGTGCGAAGACGAGATTGCCGGTTGTGCTTCGTCTATCGGCGCTTCGTTTGCCGGCGCTTTGGCCGTGACCTCCACGTCGGGACCCGGTGTGTGTCTGAAGTCCGAGGCCATGAATCTGGCCGTCATTACCGAATTGCCGTTAGTGGTGCTCGACGTGCAGCGCGGCGGCCCTTCCACAGGTCTGCCCACCAAGAGCGAGCAGACCGATTTGCTGCAAGTGCTTTTCGGTCGTAACGGCGAGTCTCCGATGCCTGTGATGGCGGCCATCTCGCCGACCCACTGCTTCGATGCCGCTTATCAGGCTTCGAAAATGGCTTTGGAACACATGACTCCCGTGGTCTTGCTTACGGATGCCTTTGTGGCCAACGGTTCCGGGGCTTTTAAATTGCCCGACCTGAAGGATTATCCGGCGATCAATCCGCCTTGCGTGACGCCCGATATGGCCGGAAATTATACTCCTTACCGGCGCGATCCCGAGACGCAAGTACGTTATTGGGCCATTCCGGGACAGGAGGGTTTCATGCACATCCTTGGCGGATTGGAGAAAGACGGACGTACGGGCGCCATCAGCACCGATCCCGAGAACCACGACAAGAAGTGCCGTTTGCGTGCCGAAAAGGTGGCCCGCATTCCCGTGCCTGATGTCGAAGTACAAGGGCGTGCCGATGATGCGGAACTGCTGATTGTAGGTTTCGGAGGCACATACGGACATTTGCGTTCCGCCATGGATGAGATGAATGCGGCGGGCAAGAAAGTGGCGTTGGCTCACTTTTCTTATCTGAATCCCCTTCCGGCCAATACGGCAGAGGTGTTGAAGAAATATGCCAAGGTCGTCGTGGCCGAGCAGAACCTGGGGCAGTTTGCCGCTTATCTGCGCATGAAGGTAGACGGTTTCGTGCCTTACCAGTTCAATCAGGTGAAAGGGAAGCCTTTCGTGGTGAGCGAGTTGGTGGAAGCCTTTACCGAGATTTACAACAAATAGTCGAACCCATAAGAATAAATGAAAATGAACGAATATACAGCAAAAGATTTCAAAAAGGGACTGCCGCGCTGGTGTCCCGGATGCGGAGACCATTTCTTTTTGTCTTCGTTGCACAAGGCGATGGCCGAAATCGGTGTGCCTCCTTACGAAACGGCCGTGATTTCCGGCATCGGATGCTCCAGCCGTTTACCTTATTATATGAATACCTCTGCCTTGCAGACCATACACGGCCGTGCGGCTGCCATTGCCACCGGATTGAAAGTGGTCAATCCCCGCATCTCCGTTTGGCAGATTTCGGGCGACGGCGACGGTCTGGCCATCGGCGGCAACCATTTCATTCATGCTGTGCGTCGTAACATCGACCTGAACATCATCCTGTTGAATAACCGCATCTACGGGTTGACGAAAGGTCAGTATTCTCCTACATCTCCACGCGGTTTTGTCAGCAAGTCATCCCCTTACGGTACGGTGGAAGATCCGTTCCATCCGGCAGAGCTTTGTTTCGGCGCTCGCGGTCAGTTTTTTGCCCGTGCCGTTTCGACGGATGTGGCCGGTACGGTGGAGATTCTGAAAGCCGCACATGCCCACAAAGGAGCTTCTGTGTGCGAGATCTTGCAGAATTGCGTGATATTCAATGACGGAACGCATGATGCGGTGGCCACGAAGGAAGGGCGGGCCAAGAATGCCATCTATCTGGAACATGGCCGTCCGATGATTTTCGGCGAAAACCGGGAATATGGCTTGATGCAGGAAGGTTTCGGTCTGAAAGTGGTCAAATTGGGCGAAAACGGCATAACGGAGAAAGACATTCTCGTCCACGACGCCCATTGCGAGGACAATACTCTGCATATGAAGTTAGCTTTGATGGACGGTCCGGATTTTCCGATCGCCTTGGGTGTGATACGCGATGTGGCCGCTCCTTCCTATGACGAGGCCGTCTATCAGCAGATAGAGGTAGTGCAGGCTAAAAAATCTTATCATAATTTTGAGGAATTGCTGTATACCAACGACATTTGGGAGGTGAAAGAATAGCGTGATTCCGCTCGATATAAGCCGAAAAGAGGCCGCAATCCTATGGGAAAGATTGCGGCCGCTTTTGTTTTTTTGCGTTTTAGTTCAGAGCTTTTCTCCGTAGGCCAAATCGCCGGCATCGCCTAAGCCGGGTACGATATACATGTGTTCGTTCAGCTCGGGATCGACGGCACCGCACCATAAGGTGTAGTCTTCCTCCTTGAATTCGCGCATGAGGTAGTCTACGCCTTCCTGGCTGGCTATGGCACAACATAAGTGCACTTTCCCCGGTATGCCTTTCGTTTCGAAAGCCCTCAGTCCCAAATCCATGCTTCCGCCCGTGGCGAGCATCGGATCGGCAATGATGAGTGTCTTTCCCGTCAAGTCCGGCGTGGCCAGATACTCGATATGTATGCCTACTTCGTAACATTCCTTGTCTTTGTAGAAGCGGTAGGCCGAGACGAAAGCGTTGTTTGCATCCTCGAAGACATTCAGAAATCCTTGATGGAACGGTAGTCCTGCACGGAAGATCGTCCCCAATACGATGCGGTCATTGTACAGTAACGTAGGAGCCACTCCCAACGGCGTCTGTATGTCTTCTATGGCATAGTTCAGGGTCTTGCTGATTTCGTATGCCATCACTTCTCCTATTTTTGCCAGGTTGTGGCGAAACCGCGCCCGGTCTTTCTGGATGCGCACGTCCCTCAATTCTGCCATGTATTTATTGACGACAGTCTGCTGCTCTGCAAAGTTGTTCA
>JAJPYK010000016.1 GCA_021205005.1 Paraprevotella sp.
CATCTGACGCATCAGCCGATAATTCTTCAGTTGTACAATGTGCAACCCGTAACATTAACACAAATGGCGGAAGCTGCTCCGCAACCGGAGGTGCCGACTAACGGCGGTACTGCCGTGCGCGCCCCGTTGCCGGGTACGGTTAATGCTGTGGCAGTGACGGTCGGCCAGGTTGTGAAAAAAGGTCAGACCGTTGTCGTACTCGAGGCCATGAAGATGGAGAACAATATCAATGTCGATTGTGACGGGACGGTTACCGCCGTGCATGTCAATAAGGGGGATTCCGTTCGTGAAGGTGCTATATTGGTAACAATCAGTTAAGGTTATGGATATACTTAATTTCATTGGGGCAAAATTGGTCGACTTCCTTACTTATACGGGATTTGCGAATGCCGAGGTGGGGAATTGGGTCATGATTTTGGTCGGCGCCTTTTTCTTGTGGCTGGCCATCAAGAAAGATTTTGAGCCGTTGCTGTTGATTCCCATCGGTTTGGGTATTATTCTGGGTAACATTCCTTTCAAGTCCGTGGGTTTGGAAATCGGTCTTTATGAAGATAATTCCGTATTGAACTTTTTCTATCAGGGTGTGAAAGCCGGTTGGTATCCTCCGTTAGTCTTTTTAGGCATCGGAGCCATGACGGATTTTTCGGTTTTGATAGCCAATCCCAAGCTGTTGTTGGTGGGAGCTGCGGCCCAATTCGGTATTTTCGGAGCTTACATGATTGCTTTGGCTTTGGGGTTCGAGCCGAACCAGGCGGCGGGTATCGCCATTATCGGTGGAGCGGACGGACCGACGGCGATCTTCCTCTCGTCTAAGCTTTCTCCCAACCTGATGGGCGCCATTGCGGTGTGTGCTTATTCGTATATGGCTTTGGTGCCGGTCATTCAACCGCCGTTGATGCGTTTGCTGACGACGAAAAAGGAGCGGTTGATACGGATGAAGCCGGCGCGTCAAGTCTCTCAGACGGAGAAGATCATCTTCCCCATCGTAGGTTTGTTGCTTACTGCGTTCATCGTGCCCTCCGGTCTGCCTTTGTTAGGTATGCTGTTTTTCGGTAATCTGTTGAAAGAAAGTACAAAAACCACCCGTTTGGCCAAGACGGCGGGCAGCGCGTTGAATGACGTTATTGTGATGTTGTTGGGGCTTACGGTCGGATGTTCCACTCAGGCCAGCGAGTTCCTTACGTTAGACACCATCAAGATTTTCATTCTCGGTGCGTTGGCTTTTATTATAACTACCGCTTCGGGTGTTATCTTTGTCAAGCTTTTCAATCTGTTGTTGCCTAAAAGTAAGAAGATCAATCCGCTTATCGGTAATGCCGGCGTGTCAGCCGTACCGATGGCAGCCCGTATCTCGCAGAATCTGGGACTGGAATACGACTCCAAGAATTACCTGTTGATGCATGCCATGGGTCCCAATGTGGCCGGTGTGATCGGATCGGCTGTGGCCGCCGGTGTGCTTCTGGGTTTCTTGAGTTGACGTACGTATTTGGATTTTTAAAGAAAGCTGTGGCCTGTTCATACGGGCGACAGCTTTCTTTTTTTGCCGAAATTATCTCCTTTTCATCCTTGTCCGCATTTATTTTCTTCGTATTTTTGCGTAAAGGACTTTCGTGATACGATGAATAAGGAGAAGAACAAGAAGAAAGTTTTGGTCGCCCTTTCAGGTGGGATAGACAGTTCGGCGACATGCCTGATGCTGCAAGAGCAGGGATACGAAGTGCTGGGACTCACCCTGCGTGTATACGATTTGCCGTGTCAGTTCAGGTCGGCGGGACAAACACTTCCCGATTTCATTTTGGAAGCCCGGGCTTTTTCCGACCGGTTGGGCATGAAACATTATGTGGCCGATGTGCGTGCGGCGTTCGAGAGTGTCGTGATTCGCTATTTTATCGACGACTATCTTGCGGGACGCACACCGAATCCTTGTGTGCTGTGCAATGCCGCTTTTAAATTTCCCGTATTGTTGGAATGGGCCGGACGTTTAGGGTGCGATTACATTGCCACGGGACATTATGCGCGGGTGGAGCTGGAGAACTGTCGTTATCAGCTTTATTGCGGAGCGGACGAGAAGAAAGATCAATCTTATTTCCTCTGGCGGTTAGGGCAGGACGTGTTGTCGAAATGCCTCTTTCCGTTAGGCCGTCTGCACAAAAATGAAGTCCGAGACTATCTAGAGCGGAAGGGATTCGGACAGAAAGCCCGTGGAAAAGAGTCGATGGAAGTTTGTTTTATTGCGAAAGATTATCGTGATTTCTTGCGTGAACGGGTGACCGATTGGGAACATCGGGTGGGAGCAGGTTGGTTTGTCGATACGAAAGGAAGAGTTCTCGGCCAGCATGCCGGCTTTCCTTGCTATACGGTGGGGCAGCGCAGAAAACTCGGAATTTCCTTGAAAACGCCGGTTTACGTGTTGAAATTGAATGCGGAAGAGAATACCGTGGTGCTGGGACATGCCAAAAATCTGCGTACCCGCTATATGTGGGTGGGCGACATGCAGTGCACGGACGAGCAGGCCATTGCGGGCGAAGGCGTGACGGTGTGCATCCGTTACCACAGTCGTCCTTTGCCCTGTCGGGTACGAAAGATGAAGAGCAGGGGGGCCGAAAGGGGAAAAGGAGACGATTTGTGGTTGGTTCATTTCGGGCAGGACGCCTCTGCCGTCACTCCGGGACAGTCTGCCGTGTTCTACATCGGCCGTAAATTGGCAGGAGGAGCCTGCATCTGCTCACCGGTTGAAAGGCAGGTCCGTCTGCGTAATATGAAAGAAGAAGAAAAAGAGTATGGAGGCATTGACACTATATGAATTGAACGGCCTGGTCCGTGCGGCTCTGGAAGGAGGGCTGCCCGATGCCTATTGGTTGCAGGCCGAACTGAGCGAAGTGAGAGTTGCTTACAACGGCCATTGCTACTTGGAATTTGTGCAGAAAGCCTCTAACGGACGCGATTTGCTGGCCAAGGCGCGCGGCGTCATCTGGGCGGGAGCATACCGTCTGTTGAAACTTCGTTTCGAGCAAGCCACAGGCCGTCAGTTGGCACCGGGACTGAAAGTACTCGTACAGGTAGAGATCTCGTTTCATGAGCTTTACGGATATTCGCTTACCGTGACGGACATCGATTCCACCTATACATTGGGTGATATGGCCCGGTTGCGTCGGGAGATTCTGGCCCAGTTGGAGACGGAAGGCATCTTGAACGACAACAAGGAGCTTCCCCTTCCGTTGCTTACCCAGCGCATAGCCGTCATATCCTCTTCCACGGCGGCGGGATACGGCGATTTCTGCAATCAGTTGCTTCATAACGACTATCATTTCCGTTTTGTCGTGCGGCTTTTTCCGGCGGTCATGCAGGGCGATCGGGTGGAATCCTCCGTCTTGTCGGCTTTAGATGCCATTATGGCCGAGTGCGGCGAGTGGGATGCCGTCGTGATTATACGGGGCGGGGGAGCCACCAGCGACTTGTCGGCCTTCGACACTTATCTTCTGGCGGCGGCCTGTGCCCAGTTTCCCTTGCCCGTGATTACGGGGATCGGCCATGAGCGCGACGACACGGTGATCGATGCCGTGGCGCACACCCGGGTGAAGACCCCCACGGCGGCCGCCGCTTTCCTCATCAATCATCTGCTGGAAACCGCGACCGACGTGGAAGGGAAAGAGCAACGTATCTTGCGGGCCGCCGGCAACCGGATGGAAAGCGAACGGCAACGCATGTTGCGAGCGGCCCATAAACTGTCCACCGTATACCTTCGCGTGCGTGCCGTGGGAGAACGTCGGTTGGACGCCCTGATGCAACAAATGGGGCATGCGGCCCTCCAGCGGTTGGAAGGGGGAGAACATCGTTTGCAACTCTGTGAAAACCGTTTGCGCATGAAGCTGCCGGCCCGTCTGGAACGTGAACGGTTCCGGCTGCAACTGCTCGGGCAGCGTTGCGAAGCCGTCGACCCGGTGGCTCTGCTGAAACGGGGCTACAGCATGACATTCCGCGAAGGACAATTGGTGCGCGACGCCCGCACCTTGAAATCAGGAGAAGAAATCACGACCCGTCTGGCGGAAGGCGAGGTCCGTTCCGTAATTAAATAAAAGAAAAGAGATGAAGAAAGAGAAAATGT
>JAJPYK010000255.1 GCA_021205005.1 Paraprevotella sp.
ACGGATCCAGGAACACCTCAAGGCGGCCGTGCTGAAAATCCATATGAAAGGACGCACCAAAAGCATACATTCCATCTGGCAGAAGATGAAAAAACAGCATTGCGGCGTGGAGGGCATCTATGATTTATTTGCCATCCGCATCATCTTGGATTCGACGCCGGACAAGGAAAAAATGAGATGCTGGCAGGTATACTCCATCGTCACAGACATGTATCAACCCAATCCCAAACGGTTGAGAGACTGGCTTTCGATTCCCAAAAGCAACGGATACGAAAGCTTGCATATCACGGTATTGGGACCGGAAAACAAATGGGTGGAAGTGCAGATCCGTACCGAAAGGATGGATGAAATAGCCGAACGCGGACTGGCCGCCCATTGGAGATACAAAGGCATCAAGGGAGGAGAAAGCGGCGTGGACGAATGGCTCAACAACATACGCAACGCCTTGGAGAACAACGATGATCTGCAACTGATGGACCAGTTTAAAATGGATCTCTACGAGGACGAAGTCTTCGTGTTCACCCCCAAGGGCGACTTGTTCAAACTGCCGAAAGGAGCCACCGTGCTCGACTTCGCCTATGCCATCCACACCAACGTGGGCGACCATTGCATCGGAGCCAAGATCAATGACAAGAACACGCCCCTGCGCCAGAAACTCAACAGCGGCGACCAGGTGGAAATCCTGACGGCCAACAACCAAACGCCCAAGCAGGACAGGCTGAACTTTGTCGTCACGGGGAAAGCGCGTGTCAAAATACGACTGGCCCTGAAAGAAATGCAGGCCAAGCAGGGAGCTTTCGCCAAGGAATTGCTGGAACGCAAATTCAAAAACAGGAAGATAGAATACGACGAACCCACCATGATGCACGTCATCAAAAAGCTGGGCTTCAAGGTGGTGACCGACTTTTATAAAAGTCTGGCAGACGGAACGACAGACATCAACGACGTGATCGACACGTATGTGGAAATCCAGAAATATGAGGCCGGACTGGCCGATCACCCTCCGGTAAAAAACGCTGAAAACTATAACATACAAACGGAAGAGGACCTGAAAGGCAAGACGCACGACGACGTGCTGGTGATCGACCAGAACCTGAAAGGACTGGACTTCTCTTTGGCCAAATGCTGTCAACCGATCTACGGAGACGACATATTCGGGTTCGTCACCGTAAACGGCGGCATCAAGATACACCGCACCGACTGCCCCAATGCCCAGGAACTGCGCAAAAGCTTCGGCTATCGCATCGTCAAAGCCCGCTGGGCCGGCACACGGGGCAGCCAATACCCCATCACCCTGAAAGTGGTCGGACAAGACGATCTCGGCATCGTGAACAACATCACGTCCATCATCAGTAAAGAGGAAAAAGTTTCGCTGCGCAGCATCAGCATCGACTCGCACGACGGCCTCTTCTCCGGCACATTGACGGTCATGCTCGACGACACGGGGAATTTGCAAATGCTCGTAAAGAAACTGAAAACCGTCAAAGGCGTAAAGCAAGTGTCCCGCAACTGAACGGGGACACTTGCCCGAGCCGTATCAACCTTCTATCTCGCTCAGTTCGAGCCAACGCATGGACTTCTCGTCCAGTTCGTCGTTGAGCAAAGGCAGACGTTTGGACTTCTCCGTCAGTTCGTCCACCGACAGAGTTCCGCTACACAAGGCGTCTTCTATGGATTTCTTTTCGTTTTCGAGAGACGCTATGTCCTGCTCGAGCAGCTCCATTTCCCGACGCTCTTTGAAAGAAAGCTTCCGTTTACGCTCGCCACCGTCGTTGCGCACGCGGGACTTTGACGGCGAATCGACCGCTTTGACTTGGGCCGGCTCCGCGTTCTGCTGTTCCCGTTCAAAACGGTCTTTCTCCTCTTTCTACTCCCGATATTGCGTATAATTTCCGGGAAAGTCGCGCACGTCGCCGCCTCCCTGGAACACCAGTAGATGATCCACCACCTTATCCATGAAGTAACGGTCGTGGCTGACCACGATGACACATCCCTTGAAATTGCGGAGATATTCTTCCAGCACCTGTAAAGTCACGATGTCCAAGTCGTTCGTCGGCTCATCCAGCACGAGGAAATTGGGATTCTGCATCAGCACGGTACAAAGATAGAGCCGCCTGCGCTCTCCGCCGCTCAACTTATAAACATAGTTCTGCTGGTCTTTGGGCGAAAACATGAAATGCTGCAAGAATTGCATGGCCGACAAGTGACGTCCGCCGCCCAGGTCGATATATTCCGCGATGTTGCGCACCACGTCGATCACCTTCATCGGCTCGTCGAAGTCCAGTCCGTCTTGAGAGTAGTAACCGAACCGCACCGTTTCGCCCACAACGATCCGTCCGCTGTCGGGCTTCACCAACCCCAGCAGAATCTTAATGAAGGTGGATTTTCCCGTACCGTTATTGCCCACGATGCCCATCTTCTCATAACGCGAAAAGGTATAAAAGAAGTCTTTCAGAATCACCTTGTCCGGCCCGAAACTTTTGCTCACATAATCCGCCTCGAATATTTTAGTACCGATATAAGAGGATTTCACCTCCAACGCCACATACTGCTCTCCTACCTTACGTTTGGCCGCCTTTTCCAATTCATAAAATGCCTCTTCGCGATAGCGGGCCTTATGCCTCGGGCGCAAGGCATGCGCCTCATCCAGTCCAACTCCGTACGGTAGAGGTTGTTGGCCCGGGCAATCTCTGCATTTGTAGCATCGATACGCTCCTGTCTTTTTTGCAGGTAATAACTGTAATTGCCCCGATAGGCATACATTGTGCAGTCGTCCAATTCCAAAATGACGGAGCACACGCGATCCAGAAAATAGCGGTCATGGGTCACCATGAGCAGACTCAGCTTGGAACGTTTCAGATAGTCCTCGAGCCATTCGATCATGTCCAAGTCCAGATGATTGGTCGGTTCGTCCAGAATCAACAGGTCCGGCTCCGTAATCAGCACGTTGGCCAATGCCACCCGCTTGAGCTGACCGCCCGACAAAGTGCCTATCTTTTGATCGAACGAATGGATTTTCAGTTGCGAAAGGATATGCTTCGCCCGGTTCTCATAATCCCAAGCCTTTTCCCGCTCCATTCGGTCGAGAATCTGCTCCAATTGGGGATTTCCCGGCGTGTTCATGCCCTTTTCGTACTCTCTTATCAAATGGGTTACCTCGTTGCCGTGACTGAAACAGGCCTCTATCACCTTCAAATCGGGCGGATAGGACGGAGACGGTTCCAAATACCCCACTTTCAGGTCGCGCCGGAACACGATGCTTCCCTCTTCATATCCCTCCCGTCCGCTGAGTATGTTCAGCAACGTGGATTTCCCCGTGCCGTTCTTGGCGATCAGGCCCACGCGCTGCCCTTCGGCAATACCGAAAGAAATGCGGTCGAACAAGACCCGATCGCCGATGCGCTTCGTCAGGCCGTCTACTTGCAAATAAGGATTCACTGTAGCCATATCATCCGTTTTTATTCCGGCGCGAAATTAGCGATTAATTATGAAAACGACAAGAATTATTTTCTAAAAACAAAAAAGTGCGCAACGGTATACGTTCGACTCCGTTCCTTCTATAAACCAGGCAAATACGAAATCTGCATCCATCAGATGGCGCCATCTGCGTCTCCGGAGGAATCAATTGCCGCAGATTGATATTTTTTTCTCCGCAGAAAAATAAATCGATCGGCGCAGAAAAAAAGGCATGCCTGCGGCAGTCCGATTATTTTTCTCAACCCGTCATGGATTCTTCACCCGTTTTCCGCCGCGGCATCGGATAAGTTCACAGGCCGGCCCTCTCTTTCCCTCGTCTTTTTCCCTTCTCCTCCCGGACGTCTGCCCGTCTGCCGCCCCGGGTTCCCGCCCATACCGCCGCCATCCGAAAGTAAAATACGAATTTCTTCAAAAAAAACGGAAAGAATGATGGACTTTAGAAAACATTCATTACTTTTGTACCATCAAAATGGAAGGGAAGCCGTCATCAAGCGGATTCTTTTCCCCAATCACAACGATAACATCCAATCGGAAACATCCTGTTTTTATTCTACAGACTAACCATGTAAAATAAACAAATAATAGTACAACATATATT
>JAJPYK010000259.1 GCA_021205005.1 Paraprevotella sp.
ATCGTATGGTGTATTGTTGTCGGGACGGCTATGCCGGGTTTCATCGAGTTCGACATGTTGAGCCTCTTTCTTTTGGCTTCTGTCTAATGCGAGATTTCTGCAAATGGTCAGGCAATAAGCTTCAATAGAACTTAATTCTGCCCATGTTTCGCGTTTGTCCCAAACCTTGATCAGTGTATCTTGAACGATATCTTCAGCCTCAGCCGTATCGAATGTGATTCGAAGTGCGAGCCGATAGAGTTTGTCTTTCAGCGGCAGTATATCGTTGCGGAAACTGATCTCTTTCATCTCTCTCTATAAGGAAGACGGGCGAGTGCCTGAAAAGTTACACCCGCCCGCCTGTTCTTTTTGAATTATTTTTTTATTCTCTTTATTTCTCTATGACGGTGCCGGATAAGCCGTCGATGGCTGTAGCTTGTGTTATGATGACTTTGTTCACTCCGGCATGAATGGCATCGAAAGCATTTTCCAGTTTAGGAAGCATTCCGCCTTGTATGATACCGCTTTCTACATAGCGTTTGAATTCAGTCTCATTGAGGTGACGGATGAGACTTTCATCATCATTCGCATCTTTTAGCACTC
This sequence comes from Paraprevotella sp., assembly GCA_021205005.1. Taxonomy (GTDB): domain Bacteria; phylum Bacteroidota; class Bacteroidia; order Bacteroidales; family Bacteroidaceae; genus Paraprevotella. The sequence continues at coordinate 583 of JAJPYK010000259.1, forward strand.
CTTTCTTCTCAAAGCAATATATTAAGGTCACATTGAAGGACCGGGACAGTGCTTTGGCTGTTTCGGCTGCAATGGTATCGGCATTGGTATTCAGGAGCTGTCCTTGGCCGTCGTGGGTTAATGGAGCCATTACCGGAACGACTCCTTTGCGGATCAGATCCGTCAACAAAGAGCCGTCCACCGTTTCTACATCGCCCACGAATCCGTAGTCAACCTCTTTTACGGGACGTTTGTGGGAGCGTATGACGTTCATGTCGGCTCCCGTCAGACCTAACGCATTGAGGCCTAAAGCTTGCAGACGGGCTACGATATGTTTGTTGACCAATCCTCCGTAAACCATGGTTACGACGTCGAGCATGGCCGCATCAGTAACCCTGCGTCCGTTTACCATTCGGCTTTCCAAGCCCAATCTCGTCGCAATATTCGTGGCGGACCGTCCGCCGCCGTGTACCAACAGTTTATGTCCTTCGAGGGTGGGGAAAACGGCCAGCAGCTGCCGGAGGGATTCTTCTTCCTCTACGATTTTGCCTCCTACTTTAATAATGGTAAGTTCTTCTTTCATCTTCTATTCCAAATAAGTATATCCGTAAAGTCCGGAGCGGTAGTTACTCAGGAACTCCTTTCCTTCTTCCTGTGAGATGATGCCGCTTTGGATGGATTTTGAAACCCAGATTTCCAGACGGCGGGCCAGTTTTTTAGGATCGTACTGTACGAACTCAAGGACCTCGGCCACTGTTTCGCCATCGATGATCTGGTCGATATTGTATCCCTTGTCTGTCACGGAGACATGTACGGCATTGGTCGTGCCGAACAAGTTGTGCATGTCGCCTAATATTTCCTGATAGGCTCCCACCAAGAAGACGGCCAAATAGTATTTTTCGTTCTTTTTCAGCGTATGTACCGGCAAGCTGTGCGAGAGATCACTGTTCGTGACGAAATTCGCGATTTTCCCGTCGGAGTCGCAAGTGATGTCCTGAAGCGTGGCCTGAGTTTCCGGACGTTCATCGAGCCGTTGTATCGGCATGATGGGGAATAGCTGGTCTATAGCCCAGGTATCCGGCAGACTTTGGAACAGAGAGAAGTTGCAGAAGTATTTGTCGGCCAGCAGCTTGTCCAATGAGATCAACTCTTCGGGGATGTGCTTCTGGGTCTGTGCCAACATGTTGACCTCACGGGTTACGCTCCAGTACATGCTTTCGATGTCGGCGCGCGTGCGAAGGTCTACAAAACCGTGGCTGAACAGATCCAAGGATTCTTCCCGGATTTGTTGGGCGTCATGCCAGTCTTCCAATAAAGTCCGCGGGTTCAGATGATCCCAAATCTCATACATATCTTTTACCGATTGGTGAGCGTCGGGAGACGGTTCGAAGTTTTCGTCCATGCGAGGCAACGAGGCCGTTTCCAAAACCTGCATGATGAGCACCGAGTGGTGGGCCGCCAGCGAGCGTCCGCTCTCCGTGATCAGATTCGGATGAGGCAGGTTGTTTTTGTTGGCGGCATCCACGAAGGTGTATACACAGTCGTTCACATATTCCTGAATGGAGTAGTTGACGGAACTTTCGCTATTGCTGGATCGTGTGCCGTCGTAGTCTACACCCAAGCCGCCGCCGCAGTCCACGAACTCTACGTTATATCCCATGTGATGGAGCTGGATATAAAATTGGGAGGCTTCGCGCAGGGCAGTCTGTATGCGACGTATTTTAGTGATTTGGCTTCCGATATGGAAATGGATCAGCTTCAGGCAATCCTTCATGCCCTTCTCTTCCAACATGTCGAGTGCCTCCAACAGTTCGCTGGAGGTCAGGCCGAATTTGCTGGCATCTCCGCCGCTTTCTTCCCACTTTCCACTGCCGGACGAGGCCAACTTGATGCGTATGCCCAGATTCGGACGTATATTCAGTTTCTTAGCCACATCATAAATGATGTTCAGCTCATTCAGTTTTTCCACAACCAGGAAAATGCGTTTACCCATCTTTTGGGCCAACAGAGCCAACTCTATATAATTATGGTCTTTATAGCCGTTGCAAATGATGAGCGAGTCGGAGTCGGTATTCACGGCGATAACGGCGTGCAGTTCCGGTTTGGATCCGGCCTCGAGGCCCAAATTGAACTTTTTGCCGTGGCTGATGATTTCCTCCACTACGGGACGGATCTGATTGACCTTTATCGGATAGATGATAAAGTTCTCTCCGTTGTATTCATACTCTTTGGCTGCCTTTTCAAAACATTTGCTGGTCTTCTCTATCCGATTGTCAAGAATATCAGGAAAACGCACCAATACGGGAGCTGCCATGTTGCGGATAGCCAATTCGTCGACTAAATCCTTTAAGTCCACTCTTATGCTGTCTTTCCGGGGGGTCACATAGACATGCCCCTTTTCATTGATACCGAAATAATTGACTCCCCATCCGTTGATGTTATACAGTTCTTCGGAGTCTTCAATGCGCCATTTTCTCATACGTCAGTCTTAAATATTTAAAAGTTCACGGAGTAAGCGGACAGAGTCCTTTATTTTATCGTAATTTTCCAGCAGGTTGACATTCAAGGTATATTGTGCCCGACTGTAAAACGGTTCCCTTGTTTTTAGCATGTCTCGGATGAATTGCTTCATTTCCGCTTCTGTTTTGTCTTTCAATAAGGGGCGTTCCACTTTCCCCATTTTCAGATGCCGGTAAAGCACCTCGGGCGAGGCCTTCAGGTAAATGGTCTGTGCCTGTCGGTTCATATAGTCCATGTTGTCGAAAAAACAGGGAGTGCCGCCGCCGCATGAGATGATTACGTCTTCAAATTCAGCCACTTCATTCAGTATATCCTTTTCAATCTTCCGGAAGCCCTCTTCGCCTTTTTCTGCAAAGAGCTGGGATATGGTCTTGCGATACCGGTCTTCGATATACCAGTCCAGGTCATAGAACGGGAGGCCCAGGCTCTGGGATAAAGCCTTGCCTACCGTGGTTTTTCCTGCTCCCATAAATCCTATTAAGATGATGCGTATCATTTTTTCTTTGCGTAAGTCCTTTTACGAGCTGTTTTCGGTTTCTCGTCTTGTTCCTTGATTACGGCCATACACTCCTCTAACGTCAGTTCCTTGGCGCGTTCCGCCAGTGTTTTCGGCAGACGGTAGTTTGTACCTTTATAAGCGATGTAGGGGCCGTAACGTCCGTTGAGAACTTCCAGCTCGGGGTCTTCTTCAAATTTCTTCAGATGGTGTTCCACTTCGGCCTTTCTCTTCTCTTCGATCAGCCGGATCGCCTCTTCCAACGTGATGGTCATCGGGTCGCTTCCCTTGGGGAGCGATACATATTTCTTATTATGCAACACGTACGGTCCGAAACGACCGACGCCGATGGTGACTTTTTCTCCTTCAAAAGTACCCAAGTCACGCGGCAGTTTGAACAGTTCGAGAGCTTCTTCCAGCGTAATCGTTTCCAAGCTCTGCTCACTTCTCATTTGGGCGAAACGGGGTATCTCTTCGTCTTCGGCCGTTCCTATC
>JAJPYK010000073.1 GCA_021205005.1 Paraprevotella sp.
TTCCCGCAATGTTTCGGGAGGCTTTTTCTTTGTCGGCCGTGGGCTGGCGGAGATTTATATCGGCCGAAGGGGAAAATCCCTATTTGAAAAGCGAAGAATCGTAAGTTATTTGAACGGCGGACGGCTAAACGGATCATTCCTGTCAGATCTATCCGTATCTTTTTGATTCAGAGTAAAATAAGCTTTTCATTCCATTCGGGGAAATTTTTCTGCGTCACATTCGGATTCGTTCTCCGCAGATAAATTAATTTTTCTGCGGAGAACGGCATTTCATTTGCCGCAGAAAAAAAGTCGGGGCTCCGACTTCCTGGATTATGTCCGCTTTTTGTCATTCCTCTCTTGGAATTGTTCCCGTCCGATGATAGCGGGCTGTAATTTTCGGGAGAAGTTTTCACAGTGTTAATTCTTTTAAGAAAGCATCAATATACCGAAAAGCATTTCCTTATAATGCAAAAGAATGGTAATTTTGCAATTCTATAAAATAAAAATGCGGAAAAGAATTTTTTGTGTCGCACTGTTGTGCGGACTGTCTTGCATGCTGGTTCGGGCGGAGGACGCCGGGGGGCGTCGGTCCGACAGCGATGGCGGAGGCTGCACAGAGGATGAGGTTGATTCGGTGCCCTCGGTGGCAAAGCCTGTATCTCGGTCGCACAATCCGCTTAAATGGATCGGTCGTTATCTGAGCAATACGAACAAGCACGACCCTCGTCCGTTCGATTTCAGTATGATCATCGGGCCGAGTTATTCTGCCGCGACTTCCGCGGGGTTGGGCGCTACGGCTTCGGGACTGTACTCGTGGGATCGTTCGGATCCGTCGTTGCCTAAATCCAACGTGTCGGTGTTTGCCAACGCTTCTCTTTCGGGGATGTTGGCCATCGGTTTGCGGGGGAATAACTTCCTGCCTCACCAGAAATACAGGTTCGACTATCAGTTGTCGTTATACACTTTTCCCGGATTTTTTTGGGGCATCGGTTATGAGAACGGAGCTAATGACGCCAACAAAAGCGACTACGAACGCGTGAAACTGCAATTCAAGCCCGATTTCCTTTTTCAACTGAACAAGGATTTGTTTCTGGGACCGGTGGTCGATATCGAGTGGGTGAACAGTTTCGGTTTCGAGAATGAGGTGCTGCTCGAGGGGCAGGACAAGACGATTGCCAATTACGGTGCGGGATTCAACTTGACTTATGATACGCGGGATTTCGTGCTTAATGCTTATCGGGGGAACTATTTCCGTTGGGAACAGATGTTCTATCCCTCGAAACTGGGCAACGATTATGCGTTCAGCTATACCGATCTGACCTATAGTACGTACCATCAGGTGTGGAAAGGCGGCGTGCTGGCTATGGAGTTGCATGCTCTGTTCAACTATGGCGATGTGCCCTGGACGATGATGGCCCAAGTGGGAGTGTTGGGCCGTATGAGAGGATATTATGAAGGACGCTACCGCGACCGCAATATCATGGAGGGACAATTGGAATTGCGACAGCATATCAAGGGGCGTAACGGCATTGTCGTATGGGGAGGACTGGCCAATGTGTTCCACAACTTCGATCGTATTTATTTCAATCAGATTCTGCCCAATTACGGTGTGGGCTACCGTTGGGAGTTCAAAAAGCGGGTGAACATCCGTTTTGACTTGGGATTCACGAAAGACAGTCCTAATTTTACTTTTAACATCAACGAAGCATTCTAAAATCAAAAACAGAAATAAAAAGATGAAATTCAGAAGTATGTACCTTTCCGGTTTGTTGGCCGTATGTCCTGTAGCCCAGGGCTTGGCCCAGTCGGAACTGATTAAGTATGGCGATTTTGATCAATGGATTGTCCGCAATATCAAAGAGAGCGGAATCATAGGGGGGGATACCAAACAATTGTACGAAATAGCACCGAATGCCGTTTGGAACGAAAACAAGGCGTATACCAATCAGGGCGGTTCGCCGTGGGCTACATCCAACGTGATGGCCAAAGTCTGCGGTATCACGAAGACCAATACGTCCGTCTATCGGGAGAAACGCGGCAACGGGTATTGTGCCCGTTTGGAGACGCATGTGGAAAAGGTGAAAGTCATGGGCATTGTGAATATTGAAGTCCTGGCTGCCGGATCTGTCTTTTTAGGCAGCGTGCCCGAACCGATTACGAGTACTTCCAACCCGATGAGCAAGCTGGCGGTGGGCATTCCTTTAAATAAACGTCCCGAAGCCGTCTGTTTCGACTATAAGGTGAGACTTTCGGATGAATCGGACCGGATCCGTCAAACCGGTTTCAGCCAGGTGTCCAAGGTAGCGGGCAAGGATATGCCCGACGTGATCTGTCTGCTTCAGAAACGTTGGGAGGACAAGAAAGGTAATGTCTATGCCCAGCGTATCGGTACGATGATTCATCGTTTCAACCGCAATACGGATTGGGTGGACGGGGAGAAATTCTCCATCCGTTACGGCGACATATCCAAACAGTCCGGTTTTCAAAGCTATATGGGATTGATCTCCGGCGACAGAACGCAATATACGAGAAACAGCAAAGGTAAGATGGTACCGGTTGAAGAAGTCGGATGGGGCGAGGCTGACGAAACGCCCACTCATATCGTATTGCAATTCGATTCCAGTTACGGAGGTGCTTATGTGGGTGCCATCGGTACGACCTTATGGATAGACAATGTACATTTGGTATATTAATATAAATAGGTATAGAGCTTAGATGAAGACCGATCGTATGACTTATTCCGGCGTGCCCACGCCGTGTTATATCATGGAAGAGGAGTTTTTGCGGAGAAATCTGGAATTGATCCGCAGTGTGGCCGATCGTGCCGGCGTGGAAGTGATCTTGGCTTTTAAGGCCTTTGCTCTGTGGAAATCGTTTCCGATCTTCAGGGAGTATATCCGTCATACCACGGCCAGTTCGGTGAACGAGGCCCGCTTGGCTCTTGAGGAGTTCGGGAGCAAGGCGCATACGTATTCTCCGGCTTATACGGACCGCGATTTCGATGTGATTCTCTCGTGCAGCAGCTACGTTACGTTCAATTCTCTGAGCCAATACGAACGCTTCTATCCGCGGGTGAAAGCCTACAATGCGCAACATCGGGAAGAAACGGTTTCCTGCGGTCTGCGCATCAATCCCGAATATTCGGAGATTGAGGTGGAACTGTACAATCCTTGCGCTCCCGGTTCGCGTTTTGGCGTCATGGCCTCGCAACTGCCCGAGGAACTGCCCGAAGGTATCGACGGATTCCATTATCATTGCCATTGCGAAAATTCCTCTTATGCGCTTGAACATACCTTGCAACATATCGAGGCCAAATTCGGGTCCTGGCTGCCCCGTCTGAAATGGTTGAATCTCGGAGGCGGACATCTGATGACCCGCCGGGATTACGATGTGGACCATCTTGTGGGGTTGCTGAAGGGCTTGCGCACACGTTATCCCCGACTATCCGTTATTTTGGAACCCGGATCGGCCTTTGCGTGGCAGACGGGGCCGTTGGTGGCGTCGGTGGTGGACGTGGTGGAGAATAAGGGCATTCGTACGGCCATTCTCGACGTCAGTTTCACTTGCCACATGCCGGATTGCCTTGAGATGCCCTATCAACCGGCCGTCCGTTATGCCGAGACGTTGGAGCCTGAGGCCGTGAAACAATCCTCGTCCGGAGAATATGTATACAGTTTGGGCGGTAACAGTTGTCTGAGCGGCGATTTCATGGGGTCGTGGCGTTTCGATCATCCGCTTGTGCCCGGTGAGCGCATCATATTCGAGGATATGATTCATTATACTACGGTAAAAACCAATATGTTCAACGGTGTCAGCCATCCGGACATCGCGCTGTTGCACACCGATGGTACATTGGAATATTACCGCCGTTTCGGTTATGCCGACTATCGCGATCGGATGTGTTGATGTCGAAAAAAAATGCAGTTTCGATGCAAATTCTTATTACGGATGTTTGCAGATTTAAAAAATAGTTGTACCTTTGCATCCGCATTCAGGGGAATGCAGATGAGATAAATTTAGTGAAACAAACATCTTTGCGGAAATAGCTCAGTTGGTAGAGCACGACCTTGCCAAGGTCGGGGTCGCGA
>JAJPYK010000061.1 GCA_021205005.1 Paraprevotella sp.
TCTCGACCGCATCCTGCAAATCTATAAAGAGCGGTTTGCCGACGCTGCCGACTTAGATGTCATACTCACCCGAAACATCGACATTGCCAAGCTCCGTCCGCTATTATGCACGTATCTGGCATCACTTCCCTCTACGCACCATCCTGAAAAGGTAGGCGACACCCGAGTACGCATCAGACCGGTAAAAGAGACCCGCATCTTCGTAAAAGAACAGGCTACTCCATCGGTAACAACAACCATTCTCGTATCGGCAGACATTCCTTACACGGCAGATAACGACTTACGATTGGACGCTCTCTGCCAGATGCTACGTATGCGCTATACCGAAAGTGTGCGTGAGGAAAAAGGCGGCACCTACGGCGTAAACGTAAGCGGTTCCCTACAACGCTATCCGGAAGAGAAAGCTATCATAAACATTAGTTTCCGCACAGACCCGGAAAAGTATAAAGGAGTGATACCCATCATCTACGAGGAACTGCAGAACATGGCGGAAAAAGGTCCGGAAGAGGCAGATTTGGACAAGGTGAAAGAGTTTGAGGTGAAGACTTACGGACAAGTGAAAATCATCAACGACTATTGGCAAGAAGTGATGTACAACAAACTGTTCAACGGCATAGATATCGACAAAAACTACACTGATCGAGTAAGAGCTTTGACTGTAGACGATATACGCCAGTTGGCACAGCAAATTGTCGGACAGAACCATAGTATAGAAGTAACCATGAGTTCAAAAGCCATCGATGCGGCCCAGTAATCCATGAAGGCCCATGCCGACAATCGATCGGCATCTCCACCCGTATAGGACAGACCGGATTCCAGGAGACAAACGTTATCGTCTCCGGAATCCGGTCTTCTATTGCTATAGCCTCTGTCGGTTCGTCTGGGTCATAACATCGGTTCAAATCATCTGCCGCCTTATAATGACAGTTGTCCGCGAATCCATCTCTTTCTACCTGAAATATATCGAGATTACGGCGACAATAACGTACCAGACTCTCCATTCACGTTTCTTTCTCCCGAATCAATAACTGCCCAGATGTTTTTCCATCTTGATGGTTGATAGGCTGTTGTTTTTGAAAATATACTAAAAAAACGCATCTAATTTTGAAAAACAATCGAATAAATAATGTATTATCTAAAAAATAGCACTATTTTTGCAATGCTCTATGCCCCCTTAAGCAAGGTTTAATATATCGAGATCTCCAGTCGGTATGAAAAAGATGCGTTGAATAGATCAAAATTAAATAAATAAAACCTCAAAATGATATGAAAGCAATAAAGTTTTTTAGATATATTATAGTAATGGTACTTACCACGTTTGCAATCACAAGCTGTTCGTCGGATGATGAACCGTCCGGATTCAACGGAGAAGCTGCGGCAGAATCGGTAAGAAGCCAAGTACTTAACAAAGACGGTAAAATAAGATTCCCGGAATCAACATCTACCAAAGGAGTGTATATCGTTGCAGCATCTTCTATGGATGAGGCCAAAGATATTGCAAAAAATCTTTGCGGAGAAGAATGGGACGGCAATGCAAAGACTGTCAATTTCGGCAATGGTTTGGGAAACATTAAGCTGGCTTCTGTTAATGAAAATGAAGAAGGAGTTTTCTGCACGATGATATTTACCGGTGTGAAAGGAGTTCCCGACTTTACATTAAAGATTGCCACAGAGGCATATTGTGCAAGTGAAAATTATATCGTGCGTTTCTGAGAATCATGTTCTCGTAAGCAAAATAGAGGAGAACACTCCCAATTGCTTCTATCCATAGGATTGATACTGCTCGTACTTAAATGCAAGCTTTTTGTTGGAGAAAGTAGGGATACGATGGTTTGGAAGCGGTATGGATTATACTATACGATCTTTTGAAAAGGCGTTCTGCATAAATATTTCCGGAAGGGTATTTCTGACTTTACATTGAGGACCGCAAAAGAAAGGAATATTATATTGTAGGGATGAAAATACATTTTCTTAACAAGGCTTTTTCACCCATTTGCACAATCAAGCATCTCAAGGCATCCATATTGGTTGCCTTGGCTTTTTTGTTTTTAGTCGGATGCTCCTCGAAAGATAATGTCTCTGAAGACGTGGTCAAAAAAAAAGATAATTATTTTGTTTTCTCCAGGGGGATTGGGAGACCAAGGTTATAATGATCTTATACTGAAAGGAGTACAGTTGTTTAAAAAACAATGGTATGACCGTGCCGATGTATATATCTACTGTCCGAAAACAACGGAGGAAGGCAGTCTGGTTTTCTCAGACTGGCTTGCCAAGCCTGAAAGCAGCGTTCCGACTTTATTAGTCGCAGCCAGCAACGACTACGAGCCAGTGATGAAAAAGTGTTTAGCGCAGGATACCTTAACAGCCAATAAACAAGTTCTTTTATTTGAGAGTAGTAATCCGGACAATTTGCCGATAACGACATTCCAAATCTCTATGTTCGGTCCATCCTATATCGCTGGGAAAACGGTCAAGTTGCTTGGGCTAACCTCTCCCCTAATCGTGCTTGCTAATCCTAATGACGGTCCAATTAAAACCGCAGCCGAAGGCTTTAAAGCCGGATTCGGGAACGGTACAGAAACGGAATATCTCGCCGATGACTGGAATGGCTATATCGCTGCACAACAGACGTATCAGAAGATGTCATCGTGGAGCAGTTCTCACGATTTTATTTTTCCGGTAGCAGGTGGTTCGAACGCCGGAATTTATCGGTATTCGCGAGATGTTACACAGTCGCCGTTGCTTGCGGGAATGGATGTGGACCAGTCGAACCTATCGACCTATATTATCGGTTCTGTCATAAAGAATATCGATCTTACCATCGTTGAATATCTCACTCAATGGACAGAGACCGGACAACTGCCGAAATCAAAAATCTACGGTTTAGAGAGCGACTATTCGGATTGGCAGGTCGCTTTCGGTTATCTTCAACTCGAAGAGATTAAACGCAATGTGTTTCAAGAAGCCATTCAACAAGAGAGGAACTATCATGAAGGTTTATAGTTTAATATTATGTTTACTTCTGATTCTATTTGCATCATGCTCTGACAAGGAAACCATCGGCACTGCAGACAAAACCGTATGGCATGAAAAGAAAGTCATCGTTGTCTTGCCCATGTCAGACGGATTAAACGAACATTGGCAAAATACCTTCAGCTTATTTTCGGAAAGCATCAAAAAAGCTTTCCTTAATCAAAAAGAGGGCATCCAGCTCGATTTTGAATTTCATGATGAGACCTCGGAAAATGTCCAAGAACTGGCTACTGAAATCGTCAACCGTAATGATGTATACGCCGTTATCGGCGGACTTTACTCAAAAAACGCAAAAACACTGCGCTGGCGACAACTGAAGAACTTGTAAGAGGCTATTCTAGTACGGGTAATATGTGGGCGATGACCGAAACAGACATTACCCAGTGTGAGGTATTGTTGAGCAAGGTTATAAATTACGAAGGAAAATCCGTAGCGTCAATCGCCGACGAAAACGACAGCTACGGCAAAACGTTTGTTGACTGGTTCGGCTTTCAGTCAAAAGAGTTGGGTTTGGAGGTCAAAGGAATCTTTTCCTATGACGAAGGAAAAATAACAGATGTCGCCAAACAGGCAGCGGCGTGCGGTGCCGATTTCGTGATATGCGCACCTTCCAAGATTGACGACATAGCTGATGTTGTAGATGCTTTCAACGCTGAACCAAAAGCTCCCCGACTACTGTTCTCCGATATGGGCTATGGCGTCGACGTGTTGAAACGTTTGGGCAAAAAGGCAGAAGGAATTGAAGGGGTATGTTTAGGAGCTGATCCGGAATCGGGCTTCGATGTTTCCTATCGCTCCTATTTTGGTACCACCCCGACAGTCGGCACAGCACAGATATATGATGCCGCCATGCTGTTAGCTTATGCCGCATGGTATCAGAACATGTATCCCAAAGTAACCTTGCAAACCGCTTTGCGGCATGTGGTTGACGGACGTGATTTCTTGCTCGGAAGCTGGATGAGTGAAGATATGTGCAATGTGATAAACGATATGGCTAGAGGGGGGAGTCCCGATGTGAAAGGAGCTTCGGGA
>JAJPYK010000013.1 GCA_021205005.1 Paraprevotella sp.
GTCTGATAGGAGCAGCCATCAAACGCCAAGAAATACAGATATGGACGGACATCGACGGCATGCACAACAACGATCCTCGCGTCGTAAAAAACACCAAACCTGTACGTCAACTGAATTTCGAAGAAGCGGCAGAACTGGCTTATTTCGGAGCTAAAATCCTCCATCCCACTTGTATTCAACCGGCCAAGTTCACAGGCGTCCCCGTACGCTTGTTGAATACGATGGATCCGACGGCGCCCGGAACGATTATCAACAACGAGCTCCAGCACGGGAAAATCAAAGCCGTGGCAGCCAAGGATAAGATCGTATCCATTCAAATTCATTCGAGCCGCATGTTGTTGGCTTACGGCTTCTTGCGCAAGGTGTTCGAGATCTTTGAAAGCTATAAAACCAGCATCGATATGGTGAGCACGTCCGAAGTCGGCGTCTCCGTGACCATCGACAACAAATCCTATCTGAAAGACATTATTGCCGACCTCATGAAATACGGCACTGTAACGGCAAAGGAAAACATGTGTATCATTTGTGTCGTTGGTGACCTTTCTCAAGAGAATATCGGTTTTGAAAGTCTGGTGACGAACGCATTAAAAGATATCCCTCTGCAAATGATTTCTTATGGCGGAAGCAACCATAATATCTCTTTCTTGATTAAAGAAGAAGATAAGAAAAATGCTCTTCAAGCCTTGAGCGACACGCTGTTCAACTAAAATAAGAAATTTCATCTATGAAAGATTCATTTCCGATAGAAAAGTTCAAAACGGTAAAGACACCGTTTTATTATTACGATACAGACTTGCTTCGCAAAACTCTGGATAAAATCAAGAGCGAAACAGACAAATATGGCAATTATCATGTACACTATGCCATAAAGGCCAATGCCAACCGCAAAATATTACGTATTATCAGCGCCGCAGGATTCGGCGCTGACTGCGTAAGCGGCGGAGAAATAAAGGCTTGCCTTGATGCCGGTTTCCCAGCGGACAAAATCGTCTTTGCCGGCGTCGGGAAAAGCGATTGGGATATAAATCTCGGTCTGGATGCCGGAATCGACTATTTTAATGTAGAGAGTATTCCGGAACTTGAGATCATCAATCAGTTAGCCGGGGAGAAAGATAAGGTGGCGCGAGTTTCTTTCCGTATCAATCCCAATGTAGGTGCGCATACTCATGCCAACATTACAACGGGATTGGCAGAAAACAAATTCGGTATCGCCATGTCCGATATGGAAAAGGTGATTGAGATCGCGGCTTCGCTACAACACATTGAGTTCGTCGGATTACATTTCCATATAGGCTCTCAGATTCTTGAGATGGAGGATTTTATGGTACTGTGCAATCGCATCAACGAGTTGCAAGCGCAACTGGAACGACGTCATATCCAGGTGCAGAATATTAATGTAGGCGGAGGATTAGGAATAGATTACCAGCATCCGAATGAAGTTCCCCTACCCAACTTTGAAGATTATTTCCAAACCTATCGCAAGCGTCTGAATCTGCGTCCCGACCAACAGCTCCATTTCGAGTTAGGACGCTCCGTGGTCGGCCAATGCGGAAGCTTGATTACCAACGTGCTCTATGTGAAACAAGCTACATACAAACAGTTCGTAATCGTGGATGCCGGAATGACAGATTTAATCCGTCCTGCACTTTATCAGGCTTTTCACTACATAGAGAATCTAAGCAGTAACGAAACCAAAGAAACTTATGATGTGGTAGGTCCGATCTGCGAATCGAGCGATGTCTTTGTCAAGGCCTTCGGTCTGAATCGTTGCCACAGAGGAGATATTTTGGCTTTGCGTTCAGCCGGTGCCTACGGAGAAGCTATGTCCTCAGGATATAATTGCAGGGAATTGCCTAAAGGATATACCACAGAAGATCTTGCATAATGCACAACCTTATAACTTTTCTATCAGAGAATATCGTTTACATCGGTTTCGGCTTAGTGTGGGTCGTGCATTTCTTCACGGCCCTCACTTATAGTAAAGTGGCACGAATCGTACGCTCCTCCCCCGATAACAGTAAAGAAAAGAAGGGGCTTCCGCCAGTTTCCGTCATTATTGAGGCTCATAACCAGGCTCATGCTCTGCGACGTAATTTACCTTCCATATTGGAGCAAGACTATGACCTCTTTGAAGTCATTGTCGTTAATAGCGACTCTACGGACGACACAGAAAGTGTGCTCAACGAACTGGAACAGCAATATCCACATCTTCGGCATACATTTATTCCATCCGGATCCAAATATATCAGTCAAAAACGACTTTCGTTGACAATCGGAGTCAAGGCGGCCCAATATGAATGGTTGCTATTCACAGAACCGAATTGCCATCCTTATTCTTCTCATTGGATTTCGTCCATGGCCCAACATTTCCACACTCATACACAAATAGTAATGGGATATGCCAACTACGAGCCCCAAAAGAAGCTGCTATCGAAAAAGACCATCTTCTTCAACCTGTTCCATCAATTGCAGTATTTGCCGTGGGCGGTACATCACAAGGCTTACCGCTGTAACCCCATCAACTTAGCTTACCGTAAAAGTTACTTCATGGAACATAAAGGATTTGCTGACAATGTGAACCTGATCAGCGGAGCTATGGAACTTCTCGTCAATCATCACAGCACGAAAGAGAATACAGAAAGATCTCTCGTTCCCGAAAGTAAAATGATTTGTGAAAGCCTGTCATCTGCCAAACTTTGGAGACAAGAAAGGGTGTATTACGTAGAAACACGAAGACATTTTCGGCACACATGGCTCTATCGACGCACATTTAATCTGAAACAGGAGATTATAACGTTGTATTATTTAGCCACGTTAGCCGCCTTGGGTTGGAGCATCTGGCAAGAACAATGGATAGGCACTGCTGCCGTTTCTTTTGCATTTCTGTTATTGATGATTTGGAAAATCATTCAATTCAACAGATCGACGCATGCCTTGGACGAACCGTCTTATTATTTATCCTTCCTATGGTACGAACTGCGTATACCGGGATGGGCATTCCATTCCTGGCTGAGTTATCTGTTCGTACCGCGATCCCGCTTCTATCGTAAAGCGTTTTAATCCTTTTTCCGGCACCTTTCCCCCCTACCATCTGCTCACAAGGTGACAGATATCTTACCGAAACCAAGTCATGCAATCCAGTTCACAAACACTTTCTTACCTCAAACATATTTCGGCTTTAGCATCTTTGGGCTTACCCATTATCATAGGCCAATTGGGTACGATCATACAAGGATTAGCCGACACGATTATGGTCGGACACTATAGTGCCCATTCTTTAGCCGCCGCCGGATTCGTCAATAATATCATGGTTTTGGTACTCATTTTCTGTTTGGGCTATTCATACGCACTCACACCGGTTATCGGTCCGATGCACGCTCGCGGAGAATATGAACAGGCAGGCAAAGCACTTAAAGCCGGACTCAAGACGAACGGAATGATGGGACTGGCACTCTTCTTTTTCAGGGGTATTTTGTATTTCTTTCTCGGCCGCATGGGACAACCTGAAGAATTGCTACCTGAAATCCGTCCCTATTACCTTATTATATTATTCTCCATACCCATTCAATCGCTCTTCAACGCTTTTAAACAATTTTTTAGATGGAATCGGAAATACGAGAATCCCCATGTGGATCATGATCAGTGCCAATCTGTTCAACATTGTGGGCAACGGGTTACTCATCTACGGCATAGGGCCATTTCCCGAACTGGGCTTACTCGGTGCCGGCATCTCCACTACGCTGTCCCGTATACTCATGCTGGCGACCATTTATGGTATCTTTGTGTATAGCAAAACTTATCGCAAATATCTTACAGGCTTCCAATCTTGCGAACCGACGAAAGCACTCCGTCAGAAATTACATAAGTTGGGTTACCCGCTCGGGCTGCAAATGGGAATGGAAACCGCCTCATTCTGCCTTTGTGCGGTCATGCAGGGATGGATCGGAACGGCTCCATTGGCTGCCCATCAAGTCATGACGAGATACTGTTTCTTTGAGTGTGTCTGATTGAAGGCACAAAAAAGGGACCTGACC
>JAJPYK010000072.1 GCA_021205005.1 Paraprevotella sp.
CTGTTTGGCATAAAAACGGTAGATAGACTCATCTTCCGTGAGCAACTTATCACGACGCGAAAACTGCCGGTTGTTATATTCATAGATGCTCCATTCATGTAAGGCCAACGCCGCTACGGCAATTTCATTGCGGAGCGACATGATCAGGAAGTAATCGGCTTTTACCCCCATCGACAGCCAGTCCAATTCTTCCGGGCTCCTGCCGTAAAGATCCAGACGCCTTTGGGAACACTTCGCCGGTATTTGCGATCCATAACAGAGATTGATATATTTTAGAGTAGAATCGGCAAATCTCATGCCATCCTCATAACGGCCTTCGATGTTAGAGAAATATACGGAATCTGAATAAAGCACGGCATTTTTAAGTTCGTCATTGTGGGAGTCCCGGTTTTCCGGAATAATATAAGCGGATGTTTTGTGTCCGGCATGGATCGGTCGGGACACTGCCATAAAAACGCTTGTCATGAAAATCAAAAATATCGCACGGGATATGCCCTTAGGCAGGCGGAAAGAAAATCGGCTTCCCTTGCCTTCTTTGCTATCAATTTGAAAACGACAAACTTGGAACAGTTCGCCGGACTTCCGATACTTTTCAATGATACCCTTGCAATTCAGCAATCCGAATCCGCTTCCCTTTTCCTTAAAAGAAGAAGTATGAGACCTTCCGATTTTACAAGCATCATAAATTTTCGACGAGGTAATCAGATCGATCTCATTAGAAGAGAGTCCGCATCCGGTGTCCGTTACGCTAATCTCTACGGCATCCTCCAGTCCCGTAGCGTCAAGCGTCACCCGACCGCCTTCGGGAGTAAACTTACGTGCGTTGTCGGCCAGCGTATTGATCATAAAGAACGTAAGCGCCCTATCGGCCTTTACCCATGTCGAAGTAGGTTCGACCCGGAAATCTATATTTTTCCGCAGAAAGCCGTATCGGTTCTTGTCTAACAAATCGAACAGTTCTTGCAGGGGAAAACTTTCTATTGTCAGTTCCATATTGCCGCGGTTCAAGCTTATCCACTCTGTCAACACATCGTTATAATGGTTGATCTCATCCGCCAATTCTTTCACATATTCCAATGCCTGCGGGGCATACTCCCCTTGCTTCTCCATACGACGAACCGCATAAAGGATTCTGTCGATGAAAGGCGTAATGGAGTGTACCAAAGAGACTTTGGCCCGTTTGGAGATATTTTTCTTTTTATCCCGGTTGATATGACGTTCGCTTTGCAGATAGGCTTCTTGCAATTGTATTCGTTCTTCCCCCATCCGATCGGATAACTCACGGTTTTTCTCCATCCATTCGATATACGGCCGGAGGATTTCGCGTAAAATCCGATTTTCTTTTTTCATCCAGGGATAGGCCTCGAATGTCCCGTCCCAATGATCCTTGTCGTTTGCAAACGTCACTTTCATGAACCAGACAGACATGTCTTTCAGCAAGATATACTGTTTATCGCTACGGTTTCTCCATTTCCGGGAGTAGACGAAAAGCAATATGGCAAAAACGGCAGCCAGCAGGATGATGACGGTCAACAACGTATTCAGCATCTTATTACCTTCGGCCACGATATTCGCCATACTCTCCAACAGTTCGTTTTGGCGGGTAAAGTCCATCAGATCCAGATAGAGATTACGATTGTAATCCGACTTCTGTTTTTCGTCCAGTGCACTGTAAGCTAGGCTCAGACGTTCCCGAATATTGGCCAGACAGCCCGGAAGGGTCTGTATATAAGGATCTTTAGCCCATTGCATATCCACCGAAACCTCGTCAGGAGCGGCATACGATTTCAGCGATTCCCCCTTTGGACTCGGATAATAGATCTGGTGATGACGATTAAGGCAAGAAAGCGCCGTTTCAAAATAGTTCAACGCAAGTCTATACTCCCCTTGGGTAAACATCACATCGCCCAAAGCCAGGTATCCGTTGATGACAAGCATCAGGTAGTTGCACTCTTTGGATTCGGTCAGGCTCTTGCGGGCCATGGCTTCGGACAAACGCAAATGGACCGGCTCTCCTTGCCAGACGGAATTTGCGGGCAAGAACAACCGTTGCAGATCGACCAGTTGAGAATGGCGTTGTTTGTCGATCAGTCCGTAAGTCTCCGGATCGAGGAATAATGCGGACAACGCTTCTTCTATCATGGACGAGAAATAAACGCCTCTGTCGCGTCTGGCCAGCGAATAGGCCTGTTGAAAATAATCGAAAGCGTCGATGGTCTTTTGGGAAGAGTGGTCCAACGAATTCAGGCGGACCACTCCGTTCAGAAAGTAGAAATAGGACTGGAGCTGCTCGTCCCGACAGAGATAATTAGCCGTATCTATGGCCGCCAGTTCGGCTTTGGCCTCGTTTTCTTGCAAGAGAGTGAGGTAATTGGTGGCATTGAACAGATGAAAGTTCGTCAGGGCATAATACAGACGTTCTTGACTTCGTCCTTTGACCTCATTGCGTTCTTCCTGAATACGATGAATGCGTTCTACGGCCCGATTATAGTAATCGAAAAACAAACGGTTTTGGGACGTACGCTGGCAAACCATCATCATGTTGATATTACTGAGCAACAGCTCGATCTGATTGTCTGAGATTTGCTGAATCTGCTCATAGATCCGTACCATTCCCTCGAAGTCCACCTCCAGAAAATGGCCTACCATCTGATTGTTCAACGCCTCGCTCTGTCCGTCGGAATAGTTGCGGGCTATCCGGAAGGCCTGCTGCGCATAATGGAGTGAGCTGTCCGTACAGACGTAGCGGGTGAGATAAGCCAGTGTGTTCAGGGAATCCACGGTCCTGATTTCCGCTTTAGACAAACGGTTGGAACATCCCCAAAACACCCGCCTCCGACGAACAGTATCAGAAAAGCCGACACGCACAGTCTTACGAGTCTTTTACGTCCTATAAAAACCTTGTTTTTTCTCATCCTTCCACAAAGTTAACTGTTTTTGTGGAAGCGTGTTCCGTTTCCACGACTTTTATGAAAGTCCCTCTATATTTCCATCCACCCAATCAATACGTTCGGCCTGAGGTGATTTGGGGAGTCCGGGCATTCTCATAATGTCGCCGGCCACCAAAACGATCATTTCCGCTCCGCAGTTGAGCACGATGTCGCGAATCTGGACCGTGAAGCCTTTAGGTACGCCATAAGCATGGGCGTCCGCAGAAAAGGAATATTGAGTTTTGGCGATGCAGATCGGGTAACGTTCCACACCTAACTGGCGGATGCGTTCCAGCATCTTCCGGGCCTGAGCCGAGAAAGTCACGCCGTCGGCTCCATACACCTGACGGGCTACCTTGGCCGCTTTCGTCTCCACATCGTCCGCATCGTCATAAGAAAATATCACGCGACCGGATGGACGTTCGTCAATGGTCTTTACGACCAGTTCGGCCAGTTCCCTCGCCCCCTCTCCGCCTTCGGAGAACGCGCTGTTCACGGCGAATCCTACTCCCAAAGCCTGACAATGTTCGCGGCAGAGGGCGATTTCTTCGTCTGTGTCTGTGGTATAACGGTTGAAGCATACCACCACCGACTGTCCGAAGCGTTGCATGTTTTCGATATGTCGGTCCAGAGTCTCGAATCCTTTTCGCAATCCGTCGGTATGGGGCCGTTTAATGTCTTCCAGAGCCACCCCTCCGTGCATTTTCAATCCCTGCGTCGTGGCGACGATTACGGTCAGTTTCGGATTCAGTCCCGATTTTCGACATTTGATGTTGAAGAACGTTTCGGCTCCAAAGTCCGCGCCGAATCCGGCTTCCGTCACCACATAGTCGGCATAAGTCATGGCCAGTTTCGTGGCCAAAACAGAATTGCAGCCGTGTGCGATATTGGCAAACGGACCGCCGTGGACGATGGCCGGGGTATTCTCCGTCGTCTGCACGAGATTGGGATGCAGGGCGTCTTTCAACAATACGCATATTGCTCCGGCCACGCCCATATCTTTCACCCGGAACGGTTTCCCTTCGACGGTAGTTCCCAGCAGGATATTTTCGATTCTGCGTCGCAAGTCGTGCTCGTCCTTTGCCAGACAGAGG
>JAJPYK010000090.1 GCA_021205005.1 Paraprevotella sp.
CTCATATTCATTTATATGCTTATTATTTGGTTTGTATAAAGTCTTTCGGAAGTTTTCCGAAATGCTCGAAAAAACATTTGGAGAAGTAGGACGGCGTGTTAAAGCCTACCAGATAACAGACCTCATTGATTTTGTACTTCCCGGTAGACAGAAGACGCGCACTTTCGTTCAGGCGGACCAATTTGATGTAATCGTTCGGCGTCATGCCCGTAATGTTCTTGATCTTTTTATGCAGATTCGACCTGCAGATGGCGAACAACTCGGAAAGCCCGTCGATGGAAAACTTTTCATCGGACATGTTTTTAAGAATCACGTCGTTCAGCTTCCTCACAAATTTCGTACTTTCATTGTTCTCCGTATGCCGCTTCAGATAAAGCAAAGGAGACTCTATGATTTTCTTTTGGATATGATTGCGGTTCTCTATGATGCTGTTGACCTGCGCCTTCAGTTGCTCTATGGAGAAAGGTTTGTCCATATAGACATCCGCCCCTTTATTCATACTATCTACTTTAGTAGACGTATCCGTCTTGGCGGAGAGAATAATCAAGGGCAAATGGGAATAAGCCATATTCGTTTTCAACCTGGAGCATAACTCCAGCCCGTCCATTTCGGGCATCATGATATCCGAGATAATCACGTCTACATTCTCTTTTTCCACCACACTGAGGGCTTCTACCCCTTTGGTGGCCCGAAAGACTTCATAGTCATCGCCCAGATTTTCACAAAGGAAAGCCAGCATGTCCGGATTGTCTTCAACCACCAAAACTCTGGTACCCGTATTGGTTTCCACGGGTTCGGGCGCAGGCAAATCTTGCACTTCCGTTTCGGCCTCTGCCACAGTCTCGCCAGCCGGCAAAGCCGGCAAGGAAAACGTGAAACAACAATAATGGCCATATTCCGACTCCACGCTTATTTTTCCGCCATGCTTCACGGCCAAGGATTGTGACAGAGAAAGCCCCAATCCGGAACCGGATCTCACGGCATTGTCTTTGTCCTGTACCTGGAAGAACGGTTCGAATATCCGCTCCGTAAACTTCTCTTCTATACCGTTCCCGTTATCCCTCACCGCAACCAGTATGTTACCCTCAGAGGTACGGACCGTTATGTCGATGCGGGTTCGGGCATACTTGATCGCATTGGCAATCAGATTGCTGAGGATTTTGTATACGGACTCGGAATCCATATTGCACTCCATGTCCTCAGCCTCCACGTCTAAAGAAATATCCAATTTGTTGAACTTCGCGTTCTGGCTGTACTGCATGTACACTTTACGGACTACCTTGACTATGTTTTGCTTTTTAAAATTGAAGTGAAACATGTTTTCCTCTATCTTGCGGAAATCAAGTAACTGATTGACCAATTCTAACAAACGATTGGCGTTCCTCTCGATCATCTTCAAGTTGCTTTTCGTCTGTTCCGTCCCGTCGCCCGAAAGAATCACCTTTTCCAACGGCGCGACAATCAGCGAAAGAGGAGTACGGATTTCATGGGCGATGTTAGTGAAAAAAATAATTTTCAACTCATACATTTCCTTCTCTTTCGCCACTTGATATTTGAATATTTTCTCCTTATTCTTGCGCTCCAGCAAACGATAGTAACGGAGTACAAAATAAGCCACGAACGCAATGGCCAACAGGATATACAGACACAGCATCGGAATCGACTTCCACAACGGAGGATTGATGCGGATAGCGATGCTGGCCTCATTGCTCCAAATTCCATCGTTGTTCGTACCTTTCACACGGAAAACATAGTTACTTGGGGGAATATTCATATAGGAGACACTCCCGTCGTTCGTATAATTCCAACTTTTGTCAACGCCTTCGAGCATATAGGCATATCGGTTCTGCTTGGGCGACTGATAACGGAGAGACACAAACTTGAAACCGAAAGTGGATTGGTTGTGATTCAATACCAAACGTTGCGTTTGCGTAATGCTCTCCTCCAACGGAGAATCTTCATCGGAAGGCGTAACTACCCGGTTATCGATCTTCAGTTCCGTTATCATAATGACCGGTTTAACTTGATTGTCTGTTTCCATCGCCGGATTGAATGTGATAAAC
This sequence comes from Paraprevotella sp., assembly GCA_021205005.1. Taxonomy (GTDB): domain Bacteria; phylum Bacteroidota; class Bacteroidia; order Bacteroidales; family Bacteroidaceae; genus Paraprevotella. Next base: position 2,064 of record JAJPYK010000090.1, read on the forward strand.
CCATTGGTCCCGCCAAAATAAAGATGATTGTCGGATGAGCGCAAAGCACAATTCACGTTATATTGTATCTGCTGGATCTCATTAATATAGGTATAAGTCTTAATGGATTTCAAGTCGGGAGAGATTTTTGCCAACCCTCCTCCGGTACTGACCCATAAGTTTCCTTCCGCATCGTTCAGAATGGAATAAATGATATTAGAAGGCAAACCGCATTTATCATCCAAAACGACTTCAAAATCCTTTTTCTTCGCATTGAACAGAGCCAGTTCCTCACCTTCCGTACCGGCCCAGACTCTATATTTCATATCTTGAAACACGCAATTGACGTTATTTCCCGGTATTGAAGTGGAATCCTCCGCACGGTTCATGAAGACCTCCCATCGTTTATGAGCATCCATGCGCATCAACCCTCGCGTATGCGTGGCAAACCAGATGGAACCGTCGTAAGTTTCGGCTATTCCCTTGACAGGTACGCCTTTCAGTTTATCCAGCCTCTCCATGGCCCCGGCACTGTTCATGGAGGTCACACCGTTCTCAGAAGCAAAAAGAAGATTGCCCTCCGAGGTCTTGAAAATAGAATTGATCATCTGCATATGATCGGGAAAGGCTTCCGTAAGCAGATCCAACACACGGCCGCTTCGCACGTCCAGCACCATGATACCTTTGCCGTACAAACCCATATAAAGCTTGTTTCCGTCTAACAAGATGCTTTGCACATCGTGATAACCTACATGGAAGGGTTTCTTGAATCGCTGTTCTCTATGATTGAAAAGATATAGTCCGTCGTCGTGTGTCCCCACCCAGACATTTCCGTTCTCCCCTTCTGCAAAACAACTGATGATATTCTTCTTTTGCGAATTGGAAAGAGGCACATTATAATAATATTGGAAACGATTGATGGCCGGAGAGAAATAATTCACCCCGCCAAAATACGTCCCGATCCAGAAAGCTCCTTCCCTGTCACGCACGATTGAAAAAATGGAATTGTCCGACATATTGTCGAAAACCGACTCCTCGTTAATCAAAACATACTTTCCAGAGACTCTGTCGAAAGTGACCAACCCTTTATCCGACCCCATGATGAGTTCATGGTCGGAGTATTCGATGATCGACTTGATGTTGAGTATACCAGGCATATAATGGACGGCAATCCCCGATTTGGGCGTATAACGTATCAGCCCATTGTCTGACGTCCCAATCCAGATGTTATTATCAATATCCCTATACAGACTATATATGACCATCCCTTTAGCGTCTCCGCCTGCAATCTGAGGAATCTGCACGAACTTTCCGTCTTTAGGAGAAAGGCGCACAAGGCCATAACCCACCGTACCCAACCAAATATTACAGGAGTCATCTTGAACCAGGCTCCATATATAATTAGTAGGTAAGGAAGAATAGGAATTGTCTTTGTGTAGGTAATGCTTCTTCACCTTCAAGTCCGGCGACAAGAGGTAAAGACCGTAACCATGGCAAGCCAACCAAAAGTTACCAGCCGGATCCTCCATGATGGAATTGATGGAAGCGTCGTCTTTATCCTTTTGACCTAAATCGACATGTATGAAATTCTCTGTCTTTTCATTGTACACATAAAGCCCCTGTTTGGTCCCGACCAATAATCGTCCGCGCGAATTTTCTTTCAGACAATGAATGAAATTATTGCCGATGGACAAAGAATCGCCTTTTATTTTCCGGAATATCTTGAAATCTTTTCCGTCGAAACGATTTAGCCCATCGTTCGTCCCAAACCACATGAATCCCTTGTGATCCTGCATGACGGCCCATACGCTGTTGTGTGACAGCCCGTCTTTCACTTGATAATTACGAAAATGGTAGCCCCAAGCAATATGCGAAGAGAAGAATAGAGAGAGAAGCAAAAAGATGTATCTCATGGCATGGTAGTGTTTCACCTAGTGTGTCTGATCGAAGGCCCCCAAGCCTGTAG
>JAJPYK010000275.1:0-2212 GCA_021205005.1 Paraprevotella sp.
AGTTTCTGATTATTACTTTTTCAAAGTGCTTTTTGAATTATGACACACCCTCTTCGTTAAGTTTCGGCGGAATACGGATTATTCCAGAATGATCAAGTCCTTGCCTTCCATGACCGATTCGCCCGGAACGACACAGATTTCCGTGATTTTTCCGGTATAGTCGGACGTGATGTTGTTTTCCATCTTCATGGCATCCAGGACGACTACCGTGTCGCCGCGTTTGATTTCGTCGCCGGGTTTTACGGTTACTTCCACGATCACGCCCGGCAGGGGAGCTTTCACGCTGTGTTTCTTAGCTGTGTCCTGTGCCGGGGCTGCGGCCGGTTTTACTACGACGGGCCGCGGAGCCGGTTTCTCTTCCTCCGGCATTTTGACCGTATAGGTCTCGCCGTTCACCACGACGGTGGCCGTGTGGTTTTCTATTCCTTCTACGGCTACTTCATAGTCGTTGCCGTTGATGTTGTAACGATATGTCTTCATTTGCGGTTGGCTTTAAAATTTATGTTCAGGTAGTTGGCGTTGCGTGCGTAGTTTGGAGTTCCATTCCGAATCGTTCGGGTCTAATATCAGAACGCCGCTCTCCGGTACGTGCATCGTGTAGCCTTGGTACTCGTATAAGGCCAATGTAATGGCTGCCAATACCTCTCGGTTCAGTTGTTTCTTTTCCATGATGTTTCTTGATGTTTAAGCGGGTTACAAAGGAATGTTACCGTGCTTTTTGGCCGGATTGGTCAGGCTCTTGGTCTTGAGCTGGGCCAGTGCGCGGATTACGCGGAAGCGCGTGTTGCGCGGTTCTATCACGTCGTCGATGTAGCCGTATCGGGCTGCCTGATAGGGATTGGTGAAGAGTTTATTGTATTCGGCCTCTTTCTCGGCAAGGAAAGCTTTCGGGTCTTCTGCTTCCTTGGCGTCTTTTGCGTATAGGACAGCCACAGCTCCTTCCGCTCCCATGACGGCGATTTCCGCCGAAGGCCAGGCACAGTTCAAGTCTCCGCGTAATTGTTTGCAGCTCATTACGATATGAGAACCTCCATAGCTCTTGCGCAGCGTTACCGTGACTTTAGGTACGGTGGCCTCGCCGTAAGCATAGAGCAGTTTGGCTCCGTGGAGGATGACGGCGTTGTATTCCTGACCCGTCCCCGGGAGGACGCTCGGAACATCCACCAAAGTGACCAAAGGAAAGTTGAAGGTATCGCAGAAGCGCACGAAGCGGGCGCCCTTACGGCTGGCGTTGCAGTCGAGTACGCCGGCATAGCAATTCGGCTGGTTGGCCACGATACCTACGCTCTGTCCGTTGAAACGGGCAAAACCGATGATGATGTTGCGGGCATAGTCCTTCTGTACTTCAAAGAATTCTCCGTGGTCGACGATGGCGCCGATGACCTCGTACATATCATAAGCCTTGTTCGGGTTGTCGGGAATGATTTCGTTCAGTGCGTCTTCCATCCGATCGATGGGGTCGGTGCATTCTACGGTGGGCGTCTCTTCCATGTTGTTTTGCGAAATGTAACTGATGAGTGTACGTATCATTTGCATGGCGTGCTCTTCCGTATCGGCCGTGAAATGTGTCACGCCGGATTTTGTGGCATGTACGCTTGCGCCGCCCAGGTCTTCTTGCGATACGTCCTCTCCCGTGACCGTCTTCACCACTTTGGGACCGGTGAGGAACATGTAGGACGTGCCTTCCATCATCAGGGTGAAGTCGGTCAGAGCCGGGGAATAGACAGCTCCTCCGGCACAAGGACCGAAAATTCCGGAAATTTGCGGTACGATTCCCGAGGCCATGATGTTGCGCTGGAAGATCTCGGCGAATCCGCCCAAGGCATTGATGCCTTCCTGGATACGTGCTCCGCCCGAGTCGTTGAGGCCGATGCAGGGTGCGCCCATCTTGATGGCCTGATCCATGACTTTGCAGATCTTTTCGGCCATGGTTTCCGACAATGAACCGCCGTTGACGGTAAAGTCCTGTGCAAACACGTAAACCAGACGGCCGTCGATGGTACCGCTTCCGGTCACTACGCCGTCGCCCAGAAATTGTTTTTTCTCCATGCCGAAGTTGGTACAGCGATGCAGTTTGAACATGTCCATTTCTTCAAAGCTCCCCGGGTCGAGCAGCATGTCAATGCGCTCGCGGGCCGTATATTTGCCTTTGGCGTGTTGCTTCTCTATGGCTTTTTCTCCGCCGCCCATGCGGGCTTTGGCGCGTAATTCC
>JAJPYK010000275.1:2222-3997 GCA_021205005.1 Paraprevotella sp.
GCTCATGATGATTCTTTATTTTCGGTTTCAAATCCGTCCCTTTCTATAAAAAGCCAACCAGCGGAATGCTTTCGTCTGAAGAAAGTGATTCCGCCGGAGTTTGACGATTCAAGGACTTGACTTGAATCTGCGGTTCAAAGATCGGATAAGACCTTGTTCCGATGCTGGATTAATGTTCGCAAAGTTCGGTCAATATGCCGCAAGTGGATTTCGGATGTAAGAATGCGATATGCAGTTTCTCTGCGCCGAGACGGGGGACTTTGTCGATCAGGCGGATGCCTTTTTCATTGCATTCGGCCAAAGCATGAGCTACGCCGTCTTCTATACAGAATGCCACATGGTGTACTCCGCGTCCGCCCTTTTCAAGGAATTTGGCAATAGGGCTTTCCGGGCTGGTGGGCTCCAACAATTCCAATTTTACTTCGCCTACTTTGAGAAAAGCCGTCTTTACTTTCTGGTCGGCTACCTCTTCTACGGCATAACATTTCAGCCCTAATACATTTTCAAAATAGGGAAGAGCTGCTTCGATGCTTTCTACTGCGATGCCTAAATGTTCAATATGCGAAATTTTCATGATTTTAGTTGTTTTATTATATGAAACAATGTGTTAAACTGGAGAGCAAAATTACTCATTTTGCGCTGAATAAAGAAATTATCACCTATCTTTTTAATCCTTTTTTTATTCTTCTCAAATCGAGTAAAAAGGGGCATTTCCGTTGAATGACAAGGCTGATGACGGCAGACATGCACAGGGATATGAAAGCGACTGTCAGCGTGATGACATACGACGGGTCGGGAAAGAAATGCAGGGCGATTTTACAGATCAGTGCAGGCATGGCCCCCGAAAAGAAATAGAATACGATGGAATGGCGGCCGATATATTCCAAGATCTTGAATCGGGGAAGGATGTGGCCCAAGGCGATGACGGACACTATGCTGCACAGGATGGCCGCTGCACCGGAGAGGTTGACTTCGATGGGAGGCATGCACGCCAAGGTTTGTGTATTCCAGGTCAGGAAGAGGCAAACCAGATAAACCAGAAAGGCCATAATCGCTCCGGTTGTTTTCAGTATGGGATTGATGCGGGTTTCGTAGCGTTGGTAGACGCCTCCCAGGGTCATGAGCAGCATGGAGGTCAGGCCGGTCTGATAATACCAGGGAAACGGATAGGAGTTGCGCCTGTAGAGTTCCATGCCTATGGCGAAACCTACCGCGGAAACGATGAGGTAGAACCATGGGGAGGAGCGTCGGGTCAGGAATAACGTGAGCAGGATGATCTGTGCTACGGACAGGGTGGAGGTGAACCAATAGCTGATGCCCCCGAGCACTTCATGAAGATAGCGGACGATGGATAAATCGGCGGTATGGAAGATCATTTTAGGTACGTAAATCAGGGTAGAAAAAAGAATCGTGGGGAGGATCAATCTGTAGAATACGTTGGACAGGGCTTTGATGTAGGTAGACCTGTCGAAGTCTGTTTTCGATGACGGCGTACCGGTCCCGTCGTTCGGGGTATATTTTTTGAAAAGCAGATAGCCGATGACAAAAAAGAAAGCATTGACGTAAAAGGGAGTCAGGGCATAGCCATAGGATACGCGGGCGATGCCGTAGTAGATTTCGCTGTGCAAGAGGTAGACAGACATCATGCACAGTGCGCGTACGGTATTGATCCATTTAATTTCTTGTGTAGCCATAATCTATGAAAGCGTGGTAGGGATTTTAAAAAGAGGTTGTGTCAAAACGTTGGCACAACCTTTTTTATGCGCAAAGCCCAG
>JAJPYK010000121.1:0-1465 GCA_021205005.1 Paraprevotella sp.
CATTATAATAGGTTAGAAATGAGTAAAAAGGTATATGTCCCTGATTTTATTTTTGAATCGAGTTGGGAGGTCTGTTATAAGGTAGGCGGTATTTATACGGTATTGTCGACACGGGCTAAAACCTTGCAAGACACATTGAAGGATAAAATCATATTTATTGGTCCGGACGTGTGGAAAGGAAAAAGCAAACCACTTTTTAAAGAAGATGCCGGTCTTTTGTCATCATGGCGGGGCGAGGCAGAGAAAGAAAACCTGCACGTACGGGTCGGACGGTGGAAAGTTCCCGGGCAACCGATGGTTGTGTTGGTTGATTTTCAGCCCTATTTCGCGATTAAAAATGATATATATACCCATTTGTGGGAGGATTTCGGTGTAGATTCCCTTCATGCTTATGGCGATTATGACGAAGCGTCGATGTTTTCCTATGCCGCCGGTTTGGTGGTGCAGAGTTACTATAATCACGTGTTGAAAGGGAAATGCGAGAATGTCATTTATCAGGCCAACGAATGGATGACGGGGTTAGGAGCTTTGTACATCCGGAAGTTCGTCCCGGAGATCGCTACGATATTCACCACCCATGCCACTACCGTGGGGCGTTCTATTGCGGGTAATCATAAACCTCTTTATGAATATTTGTTTGCTTATAACGGCAATCAGATGGCCCAAGAGCTGAATGTACAATCCAAACACTCCATCGAACCAGAAACTGCACATCACGTAGTTTTTTTCACCACCGCGAGTGAGGAGACCAATCGGGAATGCGCCGAACTGTTAGATAAACCGGCAGACGTGGTTTTGATGAATGGATTCGAGAAAGATTTCGTGCCTTCAGATGCGGATTTTGCACGTAAGAGGGTTGAGGCGCGCAAACGCTTGCGTAAGGTTGCAAGCACTTTGTTGGGGATGGATTTTCCGGACGATGTGATGATCATTTCTACCAGCGGGCGTTATGAATTCCGGAATAAGGGTATAGATTTGTATATGGAGGCCTTGAACCGTTCTTTGCGTGACAGGAATCTGAATAAACAGGTCTTGGCTTTCGTACAGGTGCCGGGATGGGTCAGTTGCGCTCGCGAAGATTTGAAAGAGCGTCTGGCTTCGGGACAAAAATACGATACTCCGTTGGAATGGCCTTTGCTGACGCATTGGTTGCATGAAATGTCTCATGATCAGGTTATAGACTACATGAAACGGTATAACATGTGGAATCATCCTGAGGATAAGGTGAAAGTGATATTTGTTCCGTGTTATTTGGACGGCGACGACGGCATATTCGATATGTCTTATTATGATTTGCTGATCGGCATGGACCTTACGGTGTATGCTTCCTATTATGAGCCGTGGGGGTATACGCCTTTGGAAAGCGTGGCTTTTCACGTGCCTTGCATTACGACCAACCTGTCGGGGTTCGGCATGTGGGTCAATCAATTATTGGGCCATGAAGGCGAACTGAAAGATGGCGTTC
>JAJPYK010000121.1:1475-3981 GCA_021205005.1 Paraprevotella sp.
AACTATAACGGTTCCGAAGTGGTCGATGCCATAAAGGATTCCATAACGTCTTTTGCCAGTCTTTCTACAGATGAGGTGAAGGCTGCTCGGGAGAATGCGTACGCCATTTCCGAGCATGCTTTATGGAATAATTTTATCGTGTATTATTTCCAAGCCTACGACATGGCTTTGCAGAAAGCCAAACAGCGTATGGACGGAAATGAAAAGAGATGAGAAACAGACTATTTTTATAATTTAATTTTTGATAGGATATGAAAATTAAAGCGAGTTATTCTAATGGCGCAAAATGGAAACAAGTTAATGTGAAATCAAGAATTCCCAAAGAGTTGGACAAACTTGAGGAGTTGGCTCGTAACATGTGGTGGGCGTGGAACCATGATGCACGCATGTTGTTTCGCAGCTTGGACGAAGACTTGTTTGACGAGGTAGGCCAGAATCCTGTGTTGCTTCTTGAGCGTTTGAGTTATGAAAAGATTGAAGAATTGTCGAAAGACAAAGATGTGGTTCGTAAAATGAACGACGTGTATGCCATGTTCCGTGAATATATGGACGTTGAGCCGGATAATACCCGTCCCTCCGTGGCTTATTTCTGCATGGAATATGGTTTGAACCACGTGCTGAAGATCTATTCCGGAGGTTTGGGTATTTTGGCCGGAGATTATCTGAAAGAGGCTTCGGACAGCAATGTGAACATGTGTGCGATCGGTTTTTTGTATCGTTACGGATATTTCACTCAGACTTTGTCGATGGACGGTCAGCAGATCGCAAACTACGAGGCACAGATTTTCGGCAGTCTGCCCATAGAGCGTCAGATGGATGCCGACGGGAATCCCATGATCGTGGAGGTGCCTTACCTGAATTATAAGGTATATGCTTCGGTATGGAGAGTGAACGTGGGACGTATCAAATTGTATCTGTTGGATACCGATAACGGAATGAATTCCGAGTTCGATGCACCTATTACTCATGCACTTTATGGCGGTGACTGGGAAAACCGTCTGAAACAGGAAATTTTACTGGGTATCGGCGGCGTTCTGACGTTGAAGAAGCTGGATATCAAGAAAGATATATATCATTGTAATGAAGGACATGCAGCTCTGTGCAATGTGCAACGTCTGTTGGATTACGTAAATGAAGGGCTGACTTTCAATCAGGCTATGGAATTGGTCCGCGCTGCCTCGCTTTATACCGTGCATACTCCTGTACCTGCCGGTCATGATTATTTCGACGAAGGGTTGTTCAGCAAATATATGGCAGGCTATGCACCGGCTTTGGGCATTTCATGGGATGAATTGATCGGCATGGGACGTCAGAACCCCGATGATCATTCCGAACGTTTTTGTATGTCTACCTTCGCATGTAATACTTGTCAGGAGGTCAATGGGGTTAGCTGGCTTCATGGGAAAGTGTCGCAACAGATGTTTGCCAACATGTGGAAAGGGTATTTCCCTGAAGAAAGTAATGTCGGTTATGTGACCAATGGCGTACATTTCCCCACTTGGGCTTCTACTTCGTGGCAAAGACTTTATCAGAAACATTTCGATAAGAACTTCATGAACGACCAAAGCAACGAAAAGATTTGGGAGGCTATCTATGACGTGTCTGATGAGGATATCTGGAAGACTCGTATGGAGTTGAAGACGAAGTTGATCCATTTCATACGTGAAAAGTTCCGCGACAGTTGGTTGAAGAATCAGGGTGATCCTTCCCGCGTTATTTCTTTGATGGATAAAGTCAATCCGAACGCTTTGTTGATTGGATTTGGTCGTCGTTTCGCTACATATAAACGCGCTCATTTGTTGTTTACCGATCTGGATCGTTTGGCTAAGATTGTGAATAACCCCAATTATCCTGTGCAGTTCCTCTATACCGGAAAAGCTCATCCGGCCGATGGTGCAGGGCAGGGATTGATTAAGAAGATTTATGAGATTTCTCAGCGTCCCGAGTTCTTGGGCAAGATCATTTTCTTGGAGAATTATGACATGCGTTTGGCTCGTCGTCTGGTGAGCGGAGTGGACATCTGGATGAATACGCCTACGCGTTCGTTGGAAGCCAGCGGTACATCCGGTGAAAAGGCATTGATGAATGGAGTGTTGAATCTGTCCGTACTCGACGGTTGGTGGCTCGAAGGTTCTCGCGAGGGTGCCGGTTGGGCATTGACTGAGAAACGTACTTATGACAATCAGGCCTATCAGGATCAGTTGGATGACGCTACGATTTCTATTTTGCTGGAGAATGAGCTCCTGCCGGTGAATTATGCCCGATCCAATAACTGTTATTCTACCTGTTGGGTGAAGACAATCAAGAATTCGATTGCTCACATCGCACCTCATTACACCATGAAGCGTCAGTTGGACGACTATTATAATAAGTTCTATAATAAAGAAGCCGCCCGCTTTAAGATGTTGGCTGCCGACAATTATGCCAAGGCCAAGGAGATCGCAGCCTGGAAAGAGACCGTAGCCGGAAAGTGGGATCAGATCGAAGTCGTATCGGTGGATCGAGC
>JAJPYK010000211.1:0-4477 GCA_021205005.1 Paraprevotella sp.
AGTCTGGGCTTTGCGCATAAAAAAGGTTGTGCCAACGTTTTGACACAACCTCCTTATTTTTTTCGCCCTGGCTGCTTTTCAGTCAGATACTTCCAATAACGCACAGGCAAGTCTTTCCGGTGTTTTTTCGGATTCATGCGTTCCTTTATACAAATGGCTTTGAAATACATGCGCCACAAATCCTGGATCTGCATCTCATCTCCATCTCTCATGGCTTCGCTGAGACGACCGTCGGGAAGACGAAATATCTCAGAACCCTCCTCAAACGTAACGCGCACAGATTGATGGTCGGCATAATAATAACCGTATCTGCGACGGCGGTCGTAAATCAACCAACGCTCTTCCGAGAAGCGGTCGCTGAAATGCGGAAGAATTAAAGGCAACACATCATAATCGGGTTCTATCATGGAGAAATAAGTACCGTCGACCGTCTTTTGGAAGCGCACAAACTGCATCATGCGCAGACGTTCGTAACGTACCTTCCGATAGACGTTCGTCACAAACAATACATCTGCATCGGCAAAATTAGTCTCGATACTCTTTCCCGACTTCACTGCCTTACAGATGTAACGGAAAAGAGGCATATCCAAGGCCGGAAGTTCGGAGCACAAACTGGTGGTCAGACAAACCAAAGCTCCAGCTGACAGTTTTTTCTGCAACGCCCGGAACACACGTCCGGCTTTCTCTTCGTCCGTCGTCCCGCGATGCACCTGCGTAAACAACGGCGGAGTATCCTTCTCCCCCAGTATGGCCACAGGAAAACGACGAAGACTGAAAGCGTCGAACACCGACGTCAACATACCCTCCCAGGTACGGTCATAGATCCACACGTTATCTTCTTCCATCCTTTCAAGATATGGCATCGTCATCCTGAAACGGCAACGACAATTGTCCGTCGTCGCGTTTCTTCGTCCCTTTGGGCTGTACAAGCATCGAACGGACACGTTCGGGATAAAGTTCGTTCACTCCTTTATAATCAAGCTCTCCGCAGGTAATAAAATACTGTGCACGTTTCATCACGCATCCCATTTTCTTCAAATCATATCCCGTCAAACGGGAAAAACGACGGGCACAGACAATGAGCCGGGCCGACTTCACTCCAATACCGGGCACACGCAGAATCTGTTCGTAATCCGCCCGGTTCACATCTACCGGAAAATGTTCCGGATGGCGCAAGGCCCACGACAGCTTCGGGTCCACCTCCAAATCAAGATCCGGATGCGTTTCATCCAGGATTTCCTCCACCCTGAAATGGTAAAACCTCATCAGCCAGTCGGCCTGATAAAGACGGTTTTCCCGTACCAAAGGAGGCTGTTTAAGCATCGGCAACCGCTTGTCGTACGTGTTTACGGCCACATATCCTGAATAATACACACTCCGCATCGTGGGTCGTCCGTACAGTGCGGAGGAAAGCGACAGAATATCTCGATCGGACTCGCCCGTAGCCCCCACGATCATCTGCGTGCTCTGCCCGGCCGGAACGAAACGAAGAGCGTGACGATGCTTTTTCCGCTCCTCGGCGCTCTCCAACGCCCCCTGCTGAATGTATTTCATGGGACGGTACACACTGTCGTGGTCTTTCTCCGGAGCCAACATCTTCAGCGAAGCTTCATTGGGAATCTCGATATTCACGCTCATGCGGTCGGCATACAATCCGGCCTCATTCACCAGTTCGCGACTGGCTCCGGGGATACTCTTCAAATGAATATAGCCGTTGAAATGATGTACGGTACGCAAGTCTTTCGCCACACGCACCAGACGTTCCATAGTATAATCCGGATTGCGCACCACGCCGGAACTCAAGAACAAACCTTCGATGTAGTTCCGTTTATAGAATTCCATCGTCAGCTCCACCAGCTCCGACACGGAAAGCGTAGCACGGGGAAGATCATTGCTCCGGCGGTTTATGCAGTAGGCACAATCATAGATACAATAGTTCGTTAGCATGACCTTGAGCCGAGCGGTGCAACGCCCGTCCTCCGCAAAACTATGGCAGATGCCCACCCCTCCTACGGTGTTTCCCATCCCGCCTTTCGTGTTAGACCTCACCGTGCCGCTCGACGAACAGGACACGTCGTATTTAGCAGACTCGGCCAGAATTTTCAGCTTTCTGAACGTATCTTCTTTCATTCCGCTTACCCTTTCCCCGAATAATATCCGTGGGCATTAAAAGCACATTTTTTTATGCAACTTCCGACCGCAAAGATACAAAAAACTACTTTTTATTAGTAACTTAGTCCATAAGTCCAAACTAAATAATCCTAAACGATGGCATACAACAACAACATCATGTTCATCCGCTATCAGCTGTTGGCTCAGTTGGTAAAGATGTGGAAAGAAGGCAGACTGCTGGAAGAGATCGACAAACTGCCCGTAAAATTGCATCCGCGCACGCAAAAACCGGTAGGACGTTGCTGCATTTATAAAGAACGTGCCGTGACGAAGTATAAAACGATGGCTATGATGGGTTTCGACATGACAGACGAAACGGACGAAACCGAAAGTCTGTCCACCTATGCCGCCCGTATGATGGAACGCAAGGACATCAGCCCGGACCGAAGCATCCTCAGCGTAATGGACGATGCTTGTTCCTCGTGCGTGAAGATCAATTATGAAGTGACCAACTTGTGTCGGGGCTGCGCCGCACGTCCCTGTTACAACAACTGTCCGAAAAATGCGATCGACTATGATCGCGAAGACAAGGCTTATATCGACCACGACAAATGTATCAGTTGTGGCAGGTGTCATCAGGTATGTCCCTACCATGCCATTGTCTATATCCCCGTACCTTGCGAGGAGGCCTGCCCCGTGAAGGCCATTTCCAAAGATCAATACGGCATAGAACATATCGATCCACAAAAGTGCATTTATTGCGGCAAGTGCCTCAATGCCTGTCCGTTCGGCGCCATCTTCGACAACTGTGCCGTGTTCGACGTGCTGAACCGCATCCGGAAGGACAAACAAGTCGTGGCCATGGTAGCCCCCTCGGTACTGGCCCAATTCAAGCAACCGGTAGAAAAGGTATTCGGCGCGCTACGGGCCATCGGGTTCAGCGATGTGCTCGAAGTGGCCTACGGAGCCGAAGCGACCATACGCCACGAAGCCGAAGAATTCAAGGAGAAACTGGAAGAAGGCGCACCCTTCATGACGACAAGTTGCTGCTCGGCTTACGTGCAATTGGCCCGCAAGCACATACCGGAAATCAAGCCTTACATGTCCTCCACCGGCTCACCCATGTATTACGTAGCCGAATATGCCCGAAAGAAACATCCCGACGCGGTCAACGTATTCATCGCTCCCTGCGCCTCAAAGAAAGCCGAAGGACGCGAAAATCCCAACGTAGACTTCGTCTGGACATTCCGTGAACTGGACGCCGTACTCGAGGTAATGGAAATCGATCTCAAGGATTGTGAACCTTTCACGCCCGAAGAACATGCCGGACACGATGCGCACGGCTTCGCCAAGACGGGCGGCGTATTCACGGCGGTGAAGAATATGGTGGGCGACCCTACTTTGCAAGGAACGATCGTATCGGACCTGAACAAAAAGAACATTGCCGCACTGCGGGCCTATGCCAAGACGGGAAAATGCCCCACACGCATGATCGAGGTCATGGCCTGTCCGGGCGGATGTATCAGCGGACCTTGCGCCTGCAACGAAGGTCTGGCCGCCATACGGCAGTTCGACACGGAACTGAAAAAGAAAGAATAAAACAAGGCGGCATCCCCTGCCCCTTTTCATAGGCAAATGAGGGTGTGTCATAATTCAAATTTTGAGATTGACAACTTATAATCTGTAAGTATCCTCCGTTGAACTAAGCAAAAACAACCTTATAAAGCTCTCCACGAAGCTCTATATGGTTGTTTTTATTGAATGAAGTTTCTGATTATTACTTTTTCAAAGTGCTTTTTGAATTATGACACACCCTCATTTTTTATGGGCAGCAAAGAAAAATAAGATCAACGGGAACCCGCTCGATTTTTCTGCGCCGAACGCTTCGTCAATCTGCGGAGAAAAATATTTCGATCTGAGTAGAAAAATTCATCGTCGGACGCCTAAAAAAAAGAAAATATTCGAGTTGATTTTCTATTTGGCTCAAATACAAATAGATACGGATTTCTCTTGCCTTTTCTCCTTCTACCGGTCCGGAAAGGAAAAATCTGTATAATTCACCGGAGAAACGACAAACTATACTTCCGGTTCATGTTCTTTTTTCGCTTCTTCTCCTGTTCCGCTCTCCAACAAAACCTGCATGGCACGCTGCTGCATGCGGCTATACTTGCGCCAACGCACACCGTTCACCAACTCCGCAATACCGTAGAGGATAAACGTGATACCTAAGAAGACAAACGGCAACGAAGCAGACTCCAACGGATTAAAAATCGCAAATACACCTAAAGCGATGACCAGCAACGCCGCAAACAAAACGTACCAACGGAAAGGAATCATACGCCGCATACGGAACAAGTTCCAAAGT
>JAJPYK010000211.1:4487-10446 GCA_021205005.1 Paraprevotella sp.
CGCCGATCACCATCAAGAAGCCGAAAACATACATCAGATAGTTGATGAACAACACCGGAAAACAGACAAGGAACACGCCGAAAAGCAAACTGCCCAATCCCACTACCGGAAAAACGGGCTTGATCACGACTTTGTCCGAAGAGCGTATGATAAAATAGTTCACGATCGATACCACGCCGGAAATGAAAAACAAACCGCCGATAACTTACACCAACAACGAAGTCATCTTTTCCGGGTTGACAACCAAAAGAATACCGATAAGCAGCGCACACACGGCACGAAAAACGAAACTGTTCACGACTTTCATCATCATTTTCTTCCATTAAAAATTATTGTCGGCTAATATACGCATTAATTCACAAAAAACGGGATAAAAGGAAGAAAAAAAACGAAAAAATACCTGTTTTTAAGAATTTATTTATTTCCTTTGCCTTACAAAATCAACCTTCGAAACAAACACATGGAACTCTATTTGGTACGACACGGACAAACGGAAGAAAATGCAGCCAACATCTTGCAAGGACATTTGCCGGGGGACCTGACATCGGAAGGCATAGCACAGGCGCAACTGCTTCGCGACCGACTGAGCCGCATACACTTCGATGCCTTATGGTGCAGCGACCTGAAACGTTGTGTGGATACGGCAACCCTGTTGAACGAAGTACATGGACTGCCTACGGTATACACCCCTCTGCTGCGCGAGCGCGACTGGGGACCGTTCACCGGCATGGACATATTGAAAGCCAGGACCTTGATCGACAACCGGGCCGAAAGCGTGGAATCCATGTTCCGACGGGCCGAGACCCTTCTGCTCGACTTGACGGCCCGATATCCCGAAGGGAGAGTTTTAGTGGTCAGTCACGGACTGTTCTGCCGCGTCATCCAGGCAGCCTGCCTCGGACTGACCTTGCGCGACGTGCCCCGCATGGCCAATGCGGAAGTGCGCCGTCTTACGTTCTCTCCTCCTCTTCATTTCACACACGACGAAGAAGAAAGCGGAGCCACGGCCAACTGACCTCGACGTATTCCCCTATGCACGTTCATTTAACGTTCCTTTCGGGGCATCCCGATTTCACACGGCCTGCAAAGTGGAAATCTGCCGCAGGATATCTACGGCCTCTTTAACCGAACCCACTTCCTTAATCACCATCGAACGCCGGCCTTTCGTCTCGCGCAGCTTGCTGCGGTGCACGTTCATGCCGGCATAAGCGATGCACTGTCCGAAGGCCTTGCTCTGGAAATAGGCACTTTGGTCGTTCTGCACAAAATATAGCACCATACGACCGGCTTTGAGAAAGATCTTCTCCGCCCCCAACTGTTTACCCAAACGCCGGAGCGTCACTACGCGAATCAGTTCCTCGCCTTCTTCGGGAATCTCCCCGAAGCGGTCTTTCATACGCTGGCGGAAAGCTTCCACGTCTTCATCGCGCTCCAATCCGTCCAACTCGCGGTAGAGCAACATCCGCTCGCTGCTGCTGGGCACATAAGTCTCCGGAAATGACATCGGCAGATCACTCTCCAAAGCGCACTCGTCCACAAAGTTCTCGCAGCCCAAGTCATTTCCTTTCTTGATTTCCTCGGCATACAGATCGCTGAACTCGTCGTTCTTCAGTTCCTTTACGGCCTCAGACAGAATCTTCTGATAAGTTTCATAGCCCAAATCGGCAATGAACCCGCTCTGCTCCGCTCCCAACAGGTTGCCGGCTCCGCGAAGGTCCAAATCCTGCATGGCGATATGGATACCCGAACCCAAATCGCTGAAGTTCTCGATGGCCTGCAAACGGCGACGTGCTTCGGGCGTGAGCGAAGCCAACGGCGGCGCCAACAGGTAGCAAAAGGCCTTCTTGTTGCTCCGCCCGACCCGGCCTCGCATCTGATGCAGATCGCTCAGACCAAAATTCTGCGCCCCGTTGATGATGATCGTATTGGCATTGGGGATATCTATGCCGCTTTCTATAATCGTTGTCGAAATCAACACGTCATAATCGTAATTCACAAAACCGAGAACCACCTTTCCCAATTCCTCAGGTGCCATACGGCCATGCCCCACACAGATCCGGGCGTCGGGCACGTACTTATGTACCAAAGCTTCCAAATCGAACAGATTGGAAATACGGTTGTTCACGATAAACACCTGGCCGTTCCGGCTCATCTCGAAGTTGACGGCGTCGGCTATCAGTTCGGCACTGAACGTATGCACC
The DNA here is from genome assembly GCA_021205005.1 of Paraprevotella sp. GTDB lineage: Bacteria > Bacteroidota > Bacteroidia > Bacteroidales > Bacteroidaceae > Paraprevotella. The sequence goes on from JAJPYK010000211.1 coordinate 6,689, forward strand.
TCGGTCTGCACCGGATAGCGGTTGGGAGGAGGGGTCTGAATGACAGACAAATCGCGCGCGCCCATCAAAGAGAATTGCAACGTGCGCGGAATGGGCGTGGCAGTCAAGGTCAACGTGTCTACGTTGACTTTCAACTGGCGCAGTTTTTCTTTCGTCGACACTCCGAACTTCTGTTCCTCATCGATGATCAGCAAGCCGAGATCCATGAATCTGACCGCCTTGCCAATCAGCTTATGCGTGCCCACGATAATGTTCACCCGGGCCTCGGCCAGATCTTTCAGTATCTCTTTCGTCTGGGCGGTGCTTCGGGCGCGGCTCAGATAGTCTACCCGGACAGGTAATCCTTTCAGACGTGCGGAAAACGTCTGGAAGTGTTGATAGGCCAGCACGGTAGTCGGCACCAGAACGGCCACCTGTTTGTTGTCCGCACAAGCCTTGAAAGCAGCCCGGATAGCCACCTCGGTCTTGCCGAATCCCACGTCGCCGCACACCAGTCTGTCCATCGGACGCGCCCGCTCCATATCGGCTTTCACGTCTTGTGTGGCTTTCAGTTGGTCTGGCGTATCCTCATAGAGGAAGCTCGCCTCCAGCTCATGCTGCATGAAACTGTCCGGACTGAAAGCGAAACTTTTCTCTTGCCGACGCAAAGAATAAAGCTTGATCAGATCGCGGGCAATATCTTTAATCTTCGTTTTGGTCCGCTCTTTCAGGCGTTCCCATGCGCCGGTGCCCAATTTGTTCAGCCGGGGTGGTTCTCCTTCCTTACCGCGGTACTTGCTCACCTTGTGCAAGGAATGAATGGAAACGAACACTACGTCATCGTTCTGATAAATGATCTTGATGACCTCTTGCATGGTATTGCCGTTGGGAATGCGCACCAGTCCGCCGAACTTTCCTATACCATGATCCACATGCACTACGTAATCTCCGATGTTGAATTCCTGGAGTTCCTTCAACGAAAGCGCCACCTTGCCGCTGCGTGCCTTGTCGCTGCGCAAATTATACTTATGGAAACGATCGAAAATCTGATGATCGGTAAAAAAACACATATTCAGATCTTCATCGGCGAATCCGGCATGTAAGGTGCGGTCGACGGGAGTAAACTCGATTCCCGTGGCCTGTTCCCGGAAAATAGAGGCCAAACGATCGGTTTGTTTGGCCGAATCGGCCAATATATATAAGGTATACCCCCGGTCCAGATATTCGCGGAACGTGTGATTGACCAGGTCGAATTTCTTATGGAAAATCGGTTGCGGCGACAGATGAAAACGGACCGTAGCCTGAGGCTCACCGCCAGGCTTATTCCCGATTTCCACACGACGGAAGTCCAACAGTCCTTTCATCAGCACAGAACCGTCAATAAGCATCCGATCAGCACGAAGCTGTTCGTGATGCTCCGCTTCTTCCATCTCCGTACGCGCCTGCTCATCCAGCAAAGCCTGCGACGTGAACCCGTCGGCGTACACCTTGTCGGCCGCATCGCGTACAAAGAACAGGTCTTTCGTCACCACCACGGTTTCGCGGGGCAGAATATCGGCAAACGAGACCTTGCCCTGCGACTCTCCGTCCAAATCGGGCACGATGACGATTTCCTGCTGTTTGTCGCTCGACAACTGCGACTGCACCTCAAACGTACGGATACTATCCACTTCGTCGCCGAATAAGTCCACACGATAAGGATTCTCCGAAGAAAAAGAAAACACGTCCAATATACTCCCACGCACGGCAAACTGCCCGGGCTCATACACATAGTCTACCTGAGAAAACCCGAACGAAGCCAGCGTCTCTTCCACAAACGTAATGTCCACCTGTTCGCCGGCATGCAGTTTCAACGTCTTTTCCGCCAGTTCCTGTTGCGACACCACTTTCTCCGCCAAGGCATCGGGACTGGTCACGATGAACAACGGACGCGCACCGGCCAACAGACGGCTGATGACCTCGGTACGCAGAATCTCATTGGCCGCATCGCGCTGACCGAACTTCACGGCCCGGCGGAACGACGACGGAAAATAAAACACCTCGCGATCACCCAGGATCTGCGTCAGGTCATGATAAAAATACCCCGCCTCTTCGGCATCATCCAAAATAAAAAGGAAAGGACATGCCGTCACCTGAGGACACGCCACCGCCAAACTGCTGAACAGCAAAGGCGCCGCCGACGCACACAGTCCCTCTGCGAAAATCGTTTTCACAGTCTGGTCTTGTAAGGGCCGGCCCAAAGCCTTCACCTGTTTATGCCCTGCATAAAGGGCTTGTAAACCTTGAATTTCCATGATCGTACAGATTGCAAAATTACAAAGAATCGCTAAAAAAACCGCCTGCACGAAGAATTATTTCCGTTTTCTGCCGCAGTTCGTGATTTTAAATCTATATTTGTCCTGAAAAGAAATACAAAATTCATAATCTCACAAAGCCGATAAAGTCATGCAATCAGACAGTGTGGTCATTATTCCTACATATAACGAAAAAGAAAATATAGAGAAGATCATCCGGGCCGTGTTCGGATTGAGTCAGCCGTTCGATCTCTTGATCATCGACGACGGCTCGCCCGACGGCACGGCCGCTATCGTAAAATGCCTCATGGCCGATGAATTCAAAGACCGTCTCCACCTCATTGAGCGCACGGGCAAACTGGGATTGGGAACAGCTTACATTGCCGGATTCAAATGGGCCATCGCTCACAAATACGACTATATCTTCGAAATGGATGCCGATTTCAGCCATAATCCCAACGACTTGCCGCGTCTCTACGACGCCTGTGCCCGAGAAGGCTATGATGTGACCATCGGATCACGATATGTCAACGGAGTAAACGTAGTGAACTGGCCTATGGGACGCATCCTCATGTCGTACTATGCATCTAAATACGTGCGGCTCGTGACCGGTCTGAAAATAAACGATACCACAGCCGGATTCAAATGTTATCGCCGCCGCGTGCTCGAAACCATCGAACTGGACAAGGTACGTTTCAAGGGCTATGCCTTTCAGATCGAGATGAAATTTACGGCCAAACGATGCGGTTTCAAGATCAAGGAGGTCCCGGTCATCTTTGTCAACCGCGAATTGGGCACGAGTAAAATGAACGGCGGCATATTCAGCGAAGCCGTGTTCGGCGTCATCCGGCTCAGATTGAACGGATGGTTCCGCAAATATCCACGGCCCGCATAAAAAACCCCTGCGGGAACACCTTATTTTTTCTCCGCAGATTGATAATTTTTTCTCCGCAAGAAAATTTATCAATCTGCGGAGATTTTTTCGGAGACGTCACGAGGGACTTTTTCAACCCAGGCCGACCTCCGGATATTCCAGCCCCAGATCGCGGTAAGCCCGCTCCACCAATTTTTCGGGAACAAGAAAACGTCTGTCGGTAGAATCCGTCCGCAAGGCCGCCAGAAAATGAGGCAGCTCCCCGCGATAGACCGACGCCATGCGATGGTTATAATCGGTAGCCCGACAAACGGAATAATGTATGTTGGCCGCACGATCGGCCATCTTGACCAAAGGAGCATAGGGCGTGGAACGTATGCCCGCATAATATTTCTCTCCGGCACGTTCGGTTCGGGTACGCCCCTTGTCGTTAGTCAAGGCATAGACGAGTTCCACAGCAATAAAGGCCTGTCCGTCATCCAGCCCCAACATCGAAGCACGCCGGCGCAGATCGTTATACGTCAACCGCGCATCCTCTATACTGTTGTGAAACCATGCCCCGACCCTCACCGGACCCACGTCTTCCTCTTTCGTACACACCTCTCCCCCGG
>JAJPYK010000211.1:10456-13788 GCA_021205005.1 Paraprevotella sp.
GTCATGTAAATCGTGCGCCGACTGCCGGACGCGCTCCTATCTTTCGGCTTGCGCGGCACACGCCTGAACAAAAAACATACTTTTTTCCATCTCTTCCTTTTTAACCGACGAAGTTAATCAAAAATCCTAAGCTTTCATAAGATTAACGCCCCCAAACGACCCGACAACGGAAGTATTTTATTAAATTTGCACAAAGAGTATTATCGAATGACAGACTTATGAAAACCAGAATAGAAAATGCCACCCTGATCAACGAAGGACAGCGTTTCATCGGGACGATAACCATAGAGGACGACAAAATTATGAGCATCCTCCCGGCCTCGGATACGACACATGCCATTCCAGAAGCCGACAGCGTGATTGATGCCGAAGGCCTGTATCTGATACCGGGCGTGATCGACGAACATGTGCATTTCCGCGAACCGGGACTGACTCACAAGGCCGACATCGCCAGCGAAAGCCGGGCGGCAGCGGCCGGAGGAGTAACGTCGTACATGGACATGCCGAACGTCATACCGCAAACCACAGCGCTGGAAGCTTTGGAGGCCAAATGGAAACTGGGCGCAGAAAAAAGCCTGGTGAACTATTCGTTTTTCTTCGGCGCCACGCATACCAATGCCGATTTGCTGGAACGTCTGGACCCGCGCCGCGTGTGTGGCGTCAAGCTGTTCATGGGCAGCAGTACGGGCAATATGCTGGTGGACCGTGCAGAATCCCTGCACGACATCTTCGCCCGCTCGCCCCTGCTCATCATGACCCATTGCGAGGACTCCACGCTCATCTCGGCCCGGTTGAAAGCTTGCCGCGAACGCTACGGCGATGATCCGGACGTCTGCCATCATGCCGAAATACGAAACGAGGAAGTTTGCTTCCGTTCTACGGAACTGGCCGTACAGTTGGCGCATGAGACAGGAGCACGACTGCACGTCGCCCATGTCAGCACGGCACGAGAGTTATCGCTATTCAGTACGGCCCCGTTACAGGACAACGCGGGTTGCCTCAACGGAAAGTCCGTCACCGCCGAAGCCTGTATCGCCCATTTGCTTTATACCGAAGCCGACTATGCCCGGTTGGGCACACGCATCAAATGCAACCCGGCCATTAAGACGGAAGCCGACCGCACGGCTTTGAGACGTGCCCTTACCGACGGGCATATCGACACGGTGGCCACCGACCACGCCCCGCACTTGTGGAGCGAGAAAGAAGGCGGATGCGTAAAAGCCGCCTCGGGCATGCCTATGGTGCAATTCTCGTTGGTCAGCATGCTGAAACGGGCTGACGAGGGTGTATTGAGCATGGAACGGGTCGTAGAACTGATGTGCCATACCCCCGCACGCCTCTTCCAGATACAGGGACGGGGATTCCTGCGCGAAGGCGCACAGGCCGACCTTGTCCTGCTTCGCCCTTCGACGCCGTGGACCCTGCGTCTCTGCGACATCCTGAGCAAGTGCGGATGGAGTCCGCTGGAGGGAGAAACTTTCAATTGGGCGGTGGAACGGACTTATTGCAACGGCCACCTGGTTTATCATCACGGACAAATACATGCGGACAGCCGCGGACAACAAATTATTTTCAACAGATGACTCAAACATTGACCTACCGCATCCATGACGTAGTGCCCTATATCAACTGGATCTACTTTTTCCATGCTTGGGGCTTTCCTCCGCGGTTTGCCGCTGTCAGCCGGCTCCACGGTTGCGAATCCTGCCGTTCCGCCTGGCTGAGCGAATTCCCGGAGGCCGAACGTGAACGCGCTTCCGAGGCCTTAAGACTGTTCCAAGACGCCCGCAGCATGCTGGCGCAATTGGACGAGAAATTCTACACCCACGTGCGTTTCGGTCTCTATCCTGCCAATGCGGACGGCGACGACCTGCGGCTGACCGATCCCGACGTCCCGGGACGCAAGCTCCGCCTGCCTCTACTCCGCCAACAACATACCGTAAAACCGGGAGAACCTTATTTGTGTCTGTCGGATTTCGTCCGTCCGTTGGAACAGGGCAGACCCGACACCGTAGGCGTTTTCGCCGCTACAGTGGATCCGGAAATGGAGCACCTTTATGAAAAAGGAGAAGAGGCCGACGACTTCAAACACCTGCTGGGACAAACGCTCTCCGACCGTCTGGCCGAAGCCTCGACAGAGAAAATGCACCAGGAAGTGCGCAAGACTTATTGGGGATATGCCTCGAACGAACAGTTGTCCATCAGCGATCTGCTGATAGAAAAGTTCACCGGTATACGGCCGGCTGTAGGCTATCCCTCTCTGCCGGACCAATCTGTCAATTTCATCCTGTCGGAATGGCTGGGATTTCCGGAAATCGGCATCCATCTGACCGAAAACGGCGCCATGGTTCCTCATGCCTCGGTGAGCGGTCTGATTCTGGCCCACCCGTCCGCACGCTACTTCGCCGTCGGGAAGATAGGAGAAGACCAACTGCGCAGCTATGCGCAACGCCGGGGCCTCTCTTCCGAAGAGGTACGCAAAATTCTGGCGGCCAACTTAACTACGTAACTTCTTAAACATCACATATTATGGTATTGAGAATCCTTCCCGTACTGCTCGTGACCCTGATACTGTCCGACGTTTACCTGTATTTCAGGTTCATACACAAACGCCGCCGTCCGCGGTGGACGCAAGTACTCTTCTTCCTGCCCAACGTCGCGCTGTTGCTCGCGGCCTTACTGCTGACCCTGACCGAAAGCCATACACCGGAAAACAGGCACCAGATGGTCGTGTTCTTCAGCGCCTACATGCTCATCGTACTGCCTAAGATCGTGTTCCTCATAGCAGATCTGATCGGAAAAATAGTCTGCCTGCTTTTCCCGCGGGCCCGAAAGATTTGTACGGTCATCAGTTCCGTAGCGGCCGTTCTGATGTTGGGCATCATGGTATCGGGCCTGAGCTTCGGCCCGACTTTCCTGCAAGTACGGCATACGGATTTCTCCTCGCCCGATCTGCCGGTCGCATTCGACGGCTACCGCATCGTACAACTGAGCGACCTGCACCTCACCACATTCAGAAACCGCCCCGGTATGGTGGAGAAAGTCGTCGAACGCGTTCAGGAACAGCACCCCGACATGATCGTCTTCACCGGCGACCTGGTGAGCACGGATGTCAGCGAAATAGACGGATTCGATGAAATATTATCGCATCTGAAAGCCCCCGACGGCATGTACTCCGTATTAGGTAATCATGATTATCTGACTTATGCTTACTATTTAAGCCCCAAAGAACAGGCCGCACAGCGGAAAGTATTGATAGACCGCCAGCGGAAGATGGGCTGGGATCTCCTGCTCAACGAGCATCGCATCATACGAAGAGGACCGGACAGCCT
>JAJPYK010000211.1:13798-19902 GCA_021205005.1 Paraprevotella sp.
GAAAATTACGGGAAACGGCCTTTCCCCCAGCGTGGCGATCTGAAGAAAGCCCTGAAAGGTATCCGGGGCTACGGACACGCGTCCAACGACAGCCTGAAAGCGTTCAAAGTGTTGCTCAGTCATGATCCCAGCCACTGGAGGATGAAAGTATTGCCGGAGACGGATATTCAACTCATGTTGGCAGGGCACACCCACGGCATGCAATTCATGATCTTCGGCTGGTCGCCGGCCAAATACTTCTATCCGGAATGGAAATACATGTACCATGAAGGAGAGCGGGGTCTCTACGTCAGCCTGGGCATCGGCGGCGCACTGATCCCTTTCCGTTTCGGCGCCTGGCCTGAAATTAACGTCAGAACCTTGCATCGTAAATAGATATTCTTTAACTTTGTGAAACGAAACACCCATTTGAAAGAAGATGATTATCTACCGTATCTATCAAGTCTGTATCGCTTTACCTATCCTGTTGGTCTGTACTATGCTGACCGCTGTCGTCACCATCATCGGATCATTGATCGGCAACGCCCATTTTTGGGGATATTATCCCGGAAAAATCTGGTCTATCGTCATCTGCCGTGTGCTGTTCATCCCCGTAGTGGTAAGCGGACATGAGAATGTAGACCGGAAGACCTCTTATGTATTCGTGGCCAATCATCAAGGCGCATTCGACATTTTTCTGATTTACGGCTTCTTGGGACGGAACTTCAAGTGGATGATGAAGAAATCATTGCGAAAAATATTCTTAGTGGGAAAGGCCTGCGAAAGTGCACGGCATATCTTCGTAGATAAGTCGGGACCTAAAAAGATTCAGGAAACATATGAGAAAGCCCGCGAGATTCTGAAAGAAGGCACCTCACTGGTTGTCTTTCCCGAAGGAGCACGGAGTTTTACCGGCCACATGGGAATCTTTAAGAAAGGAGCGTTCCAACTGGCCGATGAATTGCAATTGCCGGTAGTCCCCGTGACCATCAACGGCTCTTTCGATGTCCTGCCCCGCACGAAAGGCTTCGGTTTCGTCAGACGCCACAAGCTCACGTTGGACATCCATCATCCGATTATGCCTAAAGGTAAAGGCCCTGAAAACCTCAAAGCCACTATGGAAGAGGCTTATCGTGAAGTCATGGCCGGTCAGCCTGCCGACCGCCAAGGTTTCGTCAAGAACGAGGATCAGTAACTCTTGCCTCAGAGAATCTCGACGACATCGAAGAATGCACGGGACAAAAAAACTTCCGGCCTGTCACGAGGACCGACCGGAAGGGAATATAGGATAAAGCAAAAATCAGGATTAATGTGCCAACTGGGAAGTATCCGGAAGCGTAACCGATGAATTGACAGCGGTGGTGTCGAGACCGTATCCCATTTGATCCATGTTCTCTTTGGCCGCCTTCATGTAGTAGCTCACATAGATATTATTCTTGAAATAAGGCGTGGCTTTCGACATGATCTCCTCGATCTGAGGCGTCAGGACAGGATAAGGATAACTACTTGTCAGGATCATGAAGACACCGGACCCCAAGACGTTATCGAAATTCGAAGTGATGAAGTTCGTCACCAGACGGTCATTCTGCGCAGCCAAACGGCTGGCCTCATCGTTCAGTCGCACCATGATGACATTCTCATCCACACCATCCATGATCATTTGGCTTTCCTTGTGCGGCAACTCGGCCAACTGATTATCCAGCCGGCTCTTGCGACGGATAAAACTGTATAAAGTATCGTTCAGGGCACTTCCCGTCACGTACTGGCGAGCCGTACTGATTTGGATCGACAAATCTTCCGGTCCTAAAACGAAAGGCATCAGACATTCATCATCCATAAAGAGGTTCACCATCATCACAGAATCCAAGATTCCGGAAAAATGAAACTTTCCATGCACCACCTCGCTGGAGTCGATGTTGACCAAATCGTCGTCTTTATACGCCTTCAAATACAATTTCTTCCCGTCCATGGTCTGTATAGTCGAGTTTCCCTCTACCATATACTCCGAACGACAGGAAGTAACAGCGAAAAGTGTCGCCAATATCCATAAAAAATATTTCATTTCCAATCTATATTGTATCGGATTTATGGCTACAAAGATAAAGCCTTCCCGCCATCGGATAAAGCGTTTTATCACTATTTAAGCAAGTCTTACCCGTTTTTAATTTTATTGTCGTTATTTCTCCCGCTTTCCTTCTCCAACTCGGAAGGAATGCGAAAAGCCGTATACAATTCAAAAACACAGGCCACAGCCAGGCATACCATCCACTCGTTCCGACGTGCAAATCCGAAGTTAAAGGTGCGCATAGCCATAAATACCGCCGTGCAAACCAACAACAAAGCGCCGATAACCTGCTGTATACGCAACCGCTTCACGATCAGATTATCCCCTTCGTAACCCGCCAGACATTGCATGGCTGCAAAGATACAAGCCCCGACGGCATAGAAATAAAAAGAGAGAGACCATGCCGTGACATAACTGGCGGCTCCGACCAACAACATCACGGCTCCAAGGACATACAGGATATTCTGGAATTTATTCAGCGTCTTCATCCGAATCTTTTTGGCCTATTACGAAAATATCCTCATCTCCCGTCTTCATATAGTAACGTTCGCGGGCGATTTCAGTCAGTATGCCGGGATTGGTATTCATTTCTTCCAGATAACGGGTATCGTGGTCATACATCTCGGAATACTTGCGTATCTCGGATCTCAATTCGGCCAATTCGGTTTTATGACGGTAACGGCTCCAAAAGCTGTTCTCGTCGACCACTCCGATCAGAAGCGCGAATACCCCGATGACAAAAGCATATTTATGACGCCGGATCGTATGCCAAAAATTGTAAAGTCGACCCATTCTTTCTCCTTTTTTATGTCGTGCAAAGATACTACAAAATCAATGAAAAGAGAGGCTGCACCCGTTTTTTTTGCTAATTTTGCAGAAAAGGATTTTTAAACCGATTCCATTATGGAGGAATATATCGTATCGGCAAGAAAGTACAGACCCTCGGCATTTGATGCCGTAGTGGGACAAGAGGCGCTTACCACCACGCTGAAAAATGCCATCGCTTCGGGGAAACTGGCACATGCCTACCTGTTTTGCGGGCCGCGCGGCGTAGGAAAAACCACTTGTGCCCGTATTTTTGCCAAAACCATCAACTGCCTGCATCCGTTACCCAACGGAGAGGCCTGCGACGCTTGTGAATCCTGCCAGGCATTCAACGAGCAACGTTCGCTCAATATACAAGAATTGGATGCGGCGTCCAACAATTCGGTAGAAGAAATACGTGCTTTGATAGAAAAAGTGCGCATTCCGCTCCAGATAGGACGCTACAAGGTATTCATTATCGACGAGGTGCACATGCTGTCGACGGCAGCCTTCAATGCCTTCCTCAAAACGCTGGAGGAACCGCCTTCGTATGTGATCTTCATTCTGGCTACCACGGAAAAGCACAAAATCCTGCCCACCATATTAAGTCGTTGCCAGGTATATGACTTCAACAGGATGAGCGTGCCCACCATTGTCAACCATCTGAAGTTCGTAGCCGAAAGAGAAGGTTATTCTTATGAGCCCGAAGCCCTGAATATCATCGCTCAAAAGGCCGATGGAGGAATGCGTGACGCCTTGTCCATCTTCGACCAGACCGTCAGCTTTACCGAAGGACATCTCACGTATAAAAAGGTGATAGAGAATCTGAACGTACTGGATTATGACTATTATTTCCGTTTGGTGGATCATTTCCTGAAGAATGAAGTTCCGCAGTGCATGCTGGTCTTCAATGAAATTCTGGAAAAGGGATTCGAAGGCGGACATTTTATCACGGGACTGGCTTCCCACCTCCGCAATTTGTTGGTGAGCCGCGATGCCGTCACACTGCCATTGTTGGAAGTTAGCGACAATATCAAAGCACGATACCAAGAACAGGCACAGAAGTGTACGCCCAAATTCTTATATAAGGCCATCAAACTGTGCAGCGACTGTGACCTGAATTACCGGGCGAGCAAGAACAAACGTCTGTTAGTGGAAATCACGCTGATCCAGTTGGCACAACTCACATTAGAGGACGACAACGCGAGTTCGGGGCGTAGCCCTGAACTTAAATTAAAACCCCTGTTCACTCAACCTGCCGAAACCGCTCACTCCGCAGCGGCTCCGGTCAAAGCTCAGGAGCCTCAGGCCTCCGGAGAAAAGGTTGCCTCCACCGTCCGGGAAGCGACGGCACGGTATGAAGTACACCCGTCTCCTCTACCTTCCGCCGAACCGACGGAACGCAAAATACCCAAAATCAAGCTCAATACCATCGTCCCGTCTATCCGTCGCCTCAGTCAAGGCACGGACAGACAGGCCGACGCCGAGCCTCAACCGAAAGCGGCTACGCCTCCCTCTCCTCCGACGGTAAAAGTTCCGCAAGAGGAAGAAAATTATCCGGTGAGTGAAGATAACATTTCTTTCTACTGGCACGAGTTCATCAACTTGTTGCCGAAAGAAGAGACGGCTATGGCCCAACGTATGAAAGTGATTCGTCCCAAACTGCTGAAAGAGGAGCAATTCGAGGTCGTAGTAGAAAACGAACAAGTGAAGCATTACATGGAACAGATCGCTCCGCGCGTGGAAAAGCACATGCGAAAAAGTCTGCACAACCGTAACATCTCCATGACGGTGCGCATCGCCGAATCTACGGAAATCGTACACATCACCAGCAAGCCTCAACAATATCAGGCGATGAGCCAAAAAAATCCTTCACTGCAAAAACTAAAAGAAACGTTCGGGCTCGAATTGGCATGACCTCACCCGTAGCGTTTCTTTCTTCCTCCGGATCTTATTTCAATCCGTGATTCATCATGCGGTATTCCGCCATTTGCTCAAACTTCGTTCCCTGGCGGCCATAATTAGCATAAGGATATATCGAAATTCCTCCACGAGGCGTGAAAATGCCTGTAACCTCAATATATTTCGGATCCATCAGGCGGATGAGATCTTTCATGATCTTGTTGACGCAATCTTCGTGGAAATCTCCGTGATTTCGGAAGCTGAACAAATACAATTTCAGACTCTTACTCTCCACCATACGCCGATCGGGCACATAGCTGATCCGAATTTCAGCAAAGTCCGGCTGCCCTGTAATGGGACACAAACTGGTAAATTCCGGGCAATTGAACTGTACCCAATAATCGTTGTCGGGGTGTTTATTCTCAAACGTTTCCAATACTTCCGGCGCATAGTCCTGACGATAGGCCGTTTTCTTCCCCAACGCATGTAATCCTTCTGTTTCTCTTTCGTTACTCATAAGTTCCATTTGATTCTTGATTAGCCCCATGTGCCTTTTCACTTAAATATTTCTGCAAGCCTTCATTACGCAGTTTACAAGCGGGACAATGCCCGCATCCATCGCCCGGCACTCCGTTATAGCAGGTCAGCGTGTCGTGACGGACCAAATCGAGCACACCTAATTCATCGGCCAACGCCCAAGTTTGACATTTGTCGATCCACATGAGCGGCGTATGAATGACAAATTGTTCCTCCATCGCCAGATTCAGTGTCACGTTCAGGCTTTTGATAAAGGCATCCCTACAGTCGGGATAACCGCTGAAATCGGTCTGCGACACTCCTGTCACGATATGGTTGATGCCACGCTCCCGGGCATATACGGCCGCAATACTGATGAAAAACAGATTGCGTCCGGGCACGAATGTGTTCGGACAATGCCCCTCCGGCTTCTCCTCATCCATCGTCATAGACGTATCGGTCAATGAGTTTTTGCCCAACGAACCGATAAAAGACACGTCCATACAATCCCAATCGACTTGAGCCTTTTCAGCTATGGCACGTGCCAAATCGACTTCTTTCACGTGCTTTTGTCCATAGATGAAACTCAACGCCACGACTTTCTTAAAGTGCTTTTTAGCCCAAAACAGGCAAGTAGTAGAATCTTGACCGCCACTGAATACCACCAAGGCCGTCTCTTTATTCATTGTCATAACTCAGTCCTTTTTAATATATTATAAGAAATATGCTCGTCGTATACGTCTACTCCTTACGTACGATTCACATGAAGCAACACACGAATCGTCACTGGAAGTATCTCGATTTCCTAAGCATACTTCAAAAGAATCTGCCAGCAAAT
>JAJPYK010000031.1 GCA_021205005.1 Paraprevotella sp.
ATCAAGCTTCAACCGACCTACCCTTTCACATGGGCGTCCGGATGGAAATCACCTGTTTATTGCGACAACCGTAAAACATTATCCTATCCAGAACTACGCAATTTCGTAAAAATGGAAATAAGCCGCCTCATCGCCGAGCGGTTCCCCGACGCCGACGCCATTGCCGGCGTAGCTACCGGAGCCATTCCCCAAGGTGCATTGGTGGCCGACTTGCTCAACCTGCCTTTCGTATACGTCCGCTCCAAACCCAAAGACCACGGACTGGAAAATTTGATCGAGGGCGAACTCCGGCCGGGCATGAATGTAGTGGTAGTTGAAGATCTGATTTCTACGGGCGGCAGCAGCCTGAAAGCCGTAGAAGCCATCCGCAACAACGGATGTGAGGTGGCCGGCATGATCGCATCCTATACCTATGGCTTCGACGTGGCCACCGAAGTATTCAAGGCGGCTCATGTGGAACTGGTCACCCTGACCAACTATGAAGCCGTGGTGAAAGAGGCCGTCCGCATCGGATACATCGACACAGAGGACGTGGAAGTGCTGAACGAATGGCGCAAAGATCCGGCGCATTGGAACGGATAAATCAGTCTCATCAATCACAAGAAGATTTCAACCATGTCTAAATTACAATTCGAGAGCCAGATAAAAGCGGTCCCTTATGCGCAAACCTGTGTATATGCCAAACTGGCCGATCTCAACAATTTGTCGGTCATCAAAGACCGGTTCAGCGACCCGTCTCTACGTCAGGCTATGGAAGGCAAGGTTTCGGCCGACCAATGGGAACAAATGAGCGAACGCATACAAAACATGACTTTCACCACGGATGCCGTCAGTTGCACCGTCTCCCCCTTAGGCGAGATTTCACTGCAAATCATCGAACGGGACGAGCCGAAATGTATCAAGTTCGAAACGGTCAACTCTCCTATCCATCTGAACCTTTGGATACAGTTGCTGCCCACCTCTGACGGGACCAGCAAAATGAAACTGACCGTAGGCGCCGATCTGAATCCGTTCATCAAGGGCCTGGTGGAAAAACAGCTGAGAGAGGGAGTGGAAAAACTGGCCGACATGCTGGCCATGATCCCCTACGGAGCATAAATACAGACGACATTATGGCAAGCAAACTTTGGAAAAAAAACACGGAAGTCAACCGTGAGATCGAAAAGTTCACCGTCGGTCGCGACCGTGAATTGGATTTATATTTAGCTCCATACGACGTATTGGGCTCGATGGCCCACATCACGATGTTGCAGACCATCGACTTGCTGACTCCGTCGGAGCTCTCGGAACTGATGAAAGAACTGAGAAACATTTATGCCGACATCGAAGCCGGACGGTTCACCATCGAAGAGGACGTGGAAGACGTTCACTCTCAGGTGGAGTTGCTCCTGACCCGCAAATTGGGCGACGTGGGCAAGAAAATACATAGCGGACGCTCGCGCAACGACCAGGTCCTGGTGGATCTGAAACTTTTCACCCGCGCACGGATCAAGGACATCGCGGAAGAGATCAAGGTGCTTTTCGAGGAACTACAGACCCAAAGCGAACGCTATAAAAACGTACTCATGCCGGGCTACACCCACCTGCAAGTGGCCATGCCCTCCAGTTTCGGCCTGTGGTTCGGCGCGTATGCCGAAAGTCTGGTCGATGACTTGTTGTTCCTTCAGGCCGCATTCAAGATGACCAACCGCAACCCGCTGGGTTCGGCCGCAGGTTACGGCTCATCATTTCCTTTGAATCGCACGCTGACAACCGAACTGCTGGGCTTCGATTCGATGAACTACAATGTGGTGTACGCCCAGATGGGACGCGGCAAAATGGAACGTAACGTGGCTTTCGCATTGGCCGGCATCGCCGGAACCCTCAGCAAACTGGCTTTCGACGCCTGTATGTTCAACTCCCAGAACTTCGGTTTCGTAAAACTGCCGGATAACTGTACCACGGGTTCCAGCATCATGCCTCATAAGAACAATCCCGACGTATTCTAACTGCGGCGTGCAAAATCCAATAATATTCAAGCCCTTCCGCAGCAGATCATCCTGATTATGAACAATCTGCCTTGCGGCTATTTCCGCGATCTGCAGATTATCAAGGAGGTGTTTCTTCCGGCATTCGATGAATTGGAAGACTGCCTGCGCATGACGGCTTACATCATCAACAAGATTCAGGTAAACGAACATATCCTCGATGATCCCAAATACGACAACATGTTCAGCGTGGAAGAGGTCAATCGTTTAGCCGCATCCGGCATGCCGTTCCGCGATGCTTATAAAAAGGTGGGGCTGGACATCGAGAACGGACGTTTCGTCCCCGATAAAGAGATCCGTCATACGCACGAAGGCAGCATAGGCTGCCTGTGCAACGACCGGATACGCCGGCTCATGGACGAAGTGTGGGACGGATTCAATTTTACAAAGATGGCTGAGGCTGAGGATAAATTGCTCGGACGGAAATGAGAAGGCAAATAAGAAGCATCGGGAGCGTGCTATGTACGCTTTGTATCGTTTTTGCATCCTGCAAGGACAACGTGCAAAATACGTATTCCAATTATCCGGCCTATTTCGTATGTAAAAATGTCATGACCGTACCTCAACTCAATGCGGCCATGAACAGTCTGGGGGTCTATGCCACCATACGGTACGATCGTGAACGCTTCCTATTCACTGACGAGAATGGCAACACCACTCCTGTGAACGCGACAGCAATTGCCGGAAACGCCTCCCTGCAAATGGGCATAGCCGGCTTCATCGTAGGCCTTCCGAACATCCCGGAGCTGGGAAGCAGTATTTCCGTCCCGGTATGTTATGATTTGGCATGCCCCAACTGCTACTCCAGTTACAACATTTCCCGTGCGCTCCAATTAAAAGAAGGCGGTTATGCCTCTTGCACATCGTGTAACCGCATCTATAATCTGAACAATCAGGGACAAATCAGCAGCGGTGACGGCGGAGTCAGTCTGTTCCGTTATCGTATCAATTATTCCGGCAATACCGTTGTCATCAACAACCGATAAAAAACGAGGAAATATTTGGTATAGAATCTGAAATACGCTATCTTTGCAGCCGTATCGCAAAATACCCCCTGCGGAAATAGCTCAGTTGGTAGAGCACGACCTTGCCAAGGTCGGGGTCGCGAGTTCGAGTCTCGTTTTCCGCTCCATAAGGTTGCTCGAATGGTGGAATCGGTAGACACGAGGGACTTAAAATCCCTTGGCCATTGCGGCTGTGCGGGTTCAAGTCCCGCTTCGAGTACAAAGAGAAATTGCAAGCATTTGATTACCGAATGCTTGCGATTTTTGTTTTGTAAAAGATGAAATCAAGAAAGATACGAGCCATTCTCACAAAAGCATGAACCCGTCGCAAAGTGCGTCTTGTTCCAGATCATTTAGAACAATATGGCAATAGGATAGGAACAGACACGGATATAATAAAGACGGCCACCCTCTCCTTTTGAGAAAGCAGACGTCTCGTATCGATGGGGAAAAATGACGGTTCAGAATCCGAAGCAGAAACCTGCCACTAAATAAGTACGGTCAAAAGCCGGAGGAACGATGACTTGTATGAACAAAGGCATACTGAAATGACTGCTCACCTGAAGGTCCTTACTTGCTTTCAAAGAGATGTCCGTAAAAGCGGCTTTCTTGTAAAACATACCCTTCCACGGTGTAAAACCGACGGAGGGAGTCAGCGTGATTTCTGCCGGAACGGCGATGGGATATAACGCGGAAATATAAGTGGACGCACGCATATGTCCTTTTTCATTCTTATCCGCCCCCGAAATTCTTGTGCCCCAAGACAGGGACAAAGGGAAAGACTTGCTGAAGGTGTAAGCCACAGCCCCCTCGAAACAGTGGGCATTCTTATAATGCCCGTAAGGTTCGTTACCCCGCTCCACCAATAGTCCGCCACGGTAAACGAGGCGTTTTTATAGGTATATCTCAGGTAGACATCAAACTCCTTGGCACCTCCCTGTTCCCACT
>JAJPYK010000301.1 GCA_021205005.1 Paraprevotella sp.
ATGCAGGCGTTTTGAAGTGGATATTGATCTGTGCATGGTCTATAATAACCGTATATATAATATATTTACTTGTCTGTTTGGTTCTCGATTCATCTATATTTATCTCCTTACTCATCATGCTATGTATGATTTTTCTTAATGGGCTTATAAGTACTTATTATTTCTATAAAGGAAATCATGTCATTAAGAAATTGAAAATCCTCATCTCATTGGCTCAAAGTTATACGCCAATTGTTTTACTGAATAATAAGGAGAATTTCAGCAGTAAGGTCTTACAGGATATACCGGCGGAAATAGCTTGTCAGAAGACGTATTTGCATGAGTTGAAGAATATGAATGAGATCTTGAATTTCAGGAATAACTTTATTTTATGGCTCGTGGCGAATCTGTGAGATGGGAAAAGACGGCGATCTCGAAGCTTTCCATATTATTAGAGAATATAGGCCGTATAGATGCGTTAGTCAGTTTGGCCACATTCAATTTTAATCATCCTAAGACTTCGCTTCCTCAAATAATAAAAGAAGGGATCGGGGGAGATGAGATCTATCATCCCCTCATGGAAGCGGATAAAACAGTAGGGAATGATTACATTCAGGAGGAGACGGTCATCTCCATCATCACAGGCGCGAATATGTCGGGGAAAAGTACATTCCTTCGGGCGGTAGCTTTAAATATCGTCTTGGGTAATGCCGGATGTAAGGGTTGTGCGACATCGTTCAAGTTTAATCCTGAGATAAGGTTGTTTACAAGCATGAGAACTCAAGATGACATATCAAATGGAAAATCTTATTTCAATGCCGAATTTGACAGATTAAGCCGTGCCATAGATTATAGCGTGAGGTATTCTCATACACTGTTAATCCTGGATGAAGTGCTAAAGGGGACAAATTCGGAAGACAAGCTGAGCGGATCCATAGAACTTTTGAAATATTTCTCCGAACGAGGAATGACGGCCATTATCGCTACGCATGATTTAGGCGTTACAACGTTGGAGAGCATTTATGGCAGTGATAAGTTTAGGAATTATTGTTTCGAAATAGAATTGACCACTCCTATCCATTATACTTATAAGATCAACCGTGGAGTATGTAAGAATAAGAACGCATCATATATTTTATGTGAAATGCTAAACTCTAAAAGAATACTTTGTGAGATTTAGAACGATAAAAGATTTACGGATGGAAGGCTGCGCCCATTGTGGAGATTTCACAGGTGATTGGGGAGCAGGACTTTAATGGCTGATAGATGAAAGGCAGGAGAGGGCTTTCCTGCCTTTCACGCTCTATATTGGAAAGTTTTTTTCTTCTCCGTGTATGGGGAAGAAGCATGAGGAGCATGGCTGAGCAGGCTCATTTATTGGCTTCTTTCACCTTGCGGAAGAGGTCGGAGGCGAAGATGAAACTGTTCAGGCGTTCGTTGGTCGAGTTCATGATTTCGTCTTTATAGCCTTGCCACTCTTTCCGCCCTTCATATATATATAGGATGTTTTCTCCGATGCCCATAACGGAGTTCATGTCGTGCGTATTGATGATGGTGGTCATGTTGAACTCCACGGTGATGTCGTGAATCAGTTCGTCGATGACCAGCGAGGTCTTGGGGTCGAGACCTGAATTGGGCTCGTCGCAGAACAGGTATTTAGGGTTCAACGCAATGGCTCTGGCAATAGCCACGCGTTTCTGCATGCCGCCGCTGATCTCATCCGGAAATTTCTTCTGAGCTTCGAGCAGGTTAACCCGATCCAGGCAGAACTGTGCCCTTTTTACCCGTTCGGCATAGGTGGCGTTGGAAAACATGTCGAGCGGGAACATCACGTTTTCCAATACGCTCATGGAATCAAACAAGGCCGCGCTTTGGAATATCATACCCATTTCGCGACGTAACATTTTCCACTCCTGCGTATTCATGGTCACCAGATCGCGTCCGTCGTAGAGTACCTCGCCACTGGTAGGGCGGAACAGTCCGACGATGCACTTCATGAGTACGGTCTTGCCCGAACCGCTTTGCCCGATGATCAGATTGGTCTTTCCGTTGTCGAACACGCAGTTGATGTCTTTCAATACTTCTTTGTCTTCGAAAGACTTGTATAGCGATTTAACTTCTATCATCAGGATAATAATTGAGTGAGTAAAACATCGGAAAAGAGTATGAGCACACTGCTGCTCACCACGGAGTTTGTGCTGGCCTTTCCTACTTCCACCGATCCTCCTTCGACGGTATAGCCGTAGAAGGCCGATACGCTCGTAATGACGAACGCGAAGAAAATGGATTTGATGAAGCCCATCCACACATACCATTCGTTGAAGTCGTGTTGCAGTCCGAGGGTGAGGTCGTCTACGGTGATGACTTTCCCGATGACAGAAGTGGCATAGGCTCCTACAAAACCCGAAAAGATGCTGAAGCAGACGAGGAACGGCATCATGGTCATCATGCCCAATACCTTCGGAAGAATCAGGTAGTTGGCGGAGTTTACTCCCATGATGTCGAGGGCGTCTATTTGTTGAGTGACGCGCATGGTGCCGATTTCGGACGCGATGTTGGAGCCTACTTTCCCGGCCAGAATGAGACACATGATGGAAGACGAGAACTCCAACAGCATGATTTCTCTGGTGGTGTATCCCGTGACGAACTTAGGCATCCAAGGGCTTTGTATGTTCAGCTTGATTTGTATGCAGATCACGGCTCCTATGAAAAAAGATATCAGGAGCACGATGCCGATGGAGTCTACGCCTAACTGGCTCATCTCCTTAAGGTATTGCTTGAAAAACATTCGCATTCTTTCGGGACGTGAAAACGTGCGTCCCATAAGCATCAGATAGCGGCCAAATGTGGCCAGACTTTTGTTGAATAGCATATCATGTTCTTTTTATTCGTACAAAATTAGTGAAAATCCTCTTAATGCGAGGGACGAGAGGAGAAGAGTTTTGCCAGACGGGTATCTTTTTAATACTCTTTATGGTAAAGAAAAGGTATACTGCCTGCGGAAGGCACGAGATTTTTATGGTTTGGGCTTATTTTATTGTTTTTCTCCATGTTTTTTCGTAGTTTTGTGCGCTAATTTGTATTGTATGGCAGAATCTCTTTCTTTAGACGAGCAGAATACGGGTTTGGTGCTTCGCACTGAGGGACTTGTAAAGACCTACGGTAAGCGTACCGTGGTGAACAATGTGTCGTACGATGTCAAGCAAGGGGAGATCGTCGGGCTGTTGGGCCCGAACGGGGCTGGGAAGACCACTTCTTTTTACATGACGACCGGTCTGGTAGTTCCCAATGCCGGACGTATTTTCATCGGCGATTTGGATATTACGAAGTTTCCGGTGTATAAACGTGCCCGGAACGGCATCGGATATCTGGCGCAAGAGGCTTCGGTATTTCGCAAGATGACGGTGGAGGATAATATCGCCTCGGTGTTGGAGATGACAGGAAAATCGGAAGAATACCAAAAGGAGAAGCTGGAAAGCCTGATAGCCGAATTCAGTCTGCAAAAGGTGCGCAAGAACTTGGGTGACAGATTGTCGGGAGGGGAGCGCCGTCGGACGGAGATTGCGCGTTGTCTGGCTATCGACCCTAAATTCATCATGTTGGACGAACCGTTTGCCGGAGTGGACCCCATTGCGGTGGAGGACATCCAGTATATCGTGTGGAAGCTGAAAAAGCGCAATATCGGTGTGCTCATTACCGATCATAACGTGGAAGAGACGCTTTGTATCACCGATCGCGCTTATTTGCTCTTCGAGGGGCAGATCTTGTTTCAGGGTTCGCCGAAAGAATTGTCTGAAAATGTGGTGGTGCTTGCCAAATACTTGACGAACAGTTTTGTCCTGCGTTTGAAAGATTTCCAAAAGATCGACGAAGAAAAAAGTGCGCAAGTACATTGATTTATTAAAAGATAAAACTTATCTTTG
>JAJPYK010000050.1:0-5201 GCA_021205005.1 Paraprevotella sp.
CAAGTGCTTAGATTTTATTAAAAAATAGACAATCTGGCCGTATATTCCATTATTTTTTATTATTTTTGCAAGCTAACAACGTAATATTATCTTATGAATGCAATAAACTACAAGCAGGTCCGCGCCTATGCCGCCCAATACGGTACCGTCGTAGGTTTGTTGTGGGTTGCCAGTTTCGCTTTCTATATCATTGCATTGACTCATCCCATGATTGGCAATATCGGCCTCTTGCTCGGCCTGTCGTCCGTACTGGTCGCCGGGTTCTTCGTGCGCCGGTTCATACGTGAAATCACGCCCCTCAGATTCGGACAGGCCTGGTGGATGCGCACACTCATTTTTATCTACGCCTCCCTTCTCATGGCGGTGGGACAGTTCATCTATTTCCGCTATATGGATCAGGGACGCCTGATAGAGGCCTACACCGTAATCCTGCAACAGCCCTCCACGACGGTCATGATGCAGAACCTAATGCCCGGCACAGACCCCAAGGGAATCAGCCGCCAGATCATAGATATTTTCAGAAACATATCTCCCATACAACTCACTTTTGAGTTCTTAACTTATAATCTTTTATTAGGTTTTCTGCTGGCCGTGCCTATCGCAGGACTTGGCATCACCGGAAGCCGCTCCACTCCTAAAAGCCCTAACTGACCATTATGGATATATCAGTCGTAGTACCTCTGTATAATGAGGAAGAATCCATCGCGGAACTATACGCATGGATCGCACGTGTAATGAACGCCAATGACTTCACCTATGAAGTCATTTTTGTGAACGACGGCAGCACAGACCGCTCCTGGCAAATCATCGAGGACTTGCAGTCCAAGCACAGTGAAGTGAAAGGCATCAAGTTCCGCCGCAACTATGGCAAGAGTCCGGCTTTGTACTGCGGATTCAAACGGGCAGAAGGCGATGTGGTCATCACGATGGATGCCGACCTGCAGGATTCGCCCGATGAAATTCCCGAACTGTACCGCATGATCGTGAAAGACGGCTTCGATCTGGTTTCGGGCTATAAACAAAAACGCTACGATCCGTTGTCGAAGACGATTCCCACCAATTTGTTCAACGCCACGGCCCGTAAAGTCAGCGGCATCAAGAACCTGCACGACTTCAACTGCGGACTGAAGGCTTATCGCAAGGATGTGGTGAAGAGCATCGAAGTGTACGGCGAAATGCACCGTTATATCCCTTATCTGGCCAAAAACGCCGGTTTCGACAAAATCGGAGAAAAGGTGGTCCACCATCAGGCACGCAAATACGGCAAAACCAAATTCGGCGGCTTGAACCGTTTTTTCAACGGCTATCTCGACTTGATTACGCTTTGGTTTCTGTCCAAATTCGGCGTAAAGCCCATGCACATCTTCGGGTGCCTGGGTTCCGTGATGTTCATTCTGGGATTCATTGCAGCCGGCGTCATCGGAATCAACAAGATCTACGACATGTATTGCGGCAACCACTACCGTCTCATCACCGACTCCCCGTATTTCTATATTTCCCTGACGCTGATGTTACTGGGCACTCAACTGTTCCTGGCAGGCTTCGTAGGTGAACTGATCAGCCGGAACTCTCCGGAACGCAATAACTATCTGATAGAAAAAGAAATTTAAAGAGAAAGAGCCGCATAGAAGATGAAAAGATTAAAAGGTACGACCTTCATACTGACCATCCTCTCCACGCTGGCAGCCATTGTGGCGTGCGAATCGACAGACTGCCCTATCAACAATGTGGTATACAGCACCTATGGCTTTTATGCCCGGACGACAGAGGGAGAAAGTGCAATCAAAGTACTGGACACATTGACGATAACGGCCTCGGGAACAGACTCCATACTTATCAACCGCCTGCAAAACGGCAGTAAGGTGGAACTCCCGGTGAGTTACAGTGCACCGACCGACACTCTCATTTTTCATTTCACGGACACCTTGCTCCGCACGCAGAGAGACACTTTGTGGCTGGACAAGGAAAACAGTCCGCACTACGAGTCGCCGGACTGCCCTACTTCCATGTTCCATTACGTTACGGCCATACGTTGGACTTCGCATCTTATAGATTCCGTTTCGATAGAAAATCCGAATATCAACTATAATGTATCCGAAAATTTTAAAATATATTTCCGCAGCAATCTTTAGTTTACTTCTTCCGTCAGTCTTTCATGCGCAAGAAAAAACGGATAAGCCAACCATCGAAGACTTGACTCAAAAGAAAGCGCCGTTGTTCGGTGGCGTCTCTCTCTCGGCCGCCCTTGTGGTAGTTATCATGAAATCTCTTCATTCGGATTACTCGAAAATGGAAGTGGCCGCACATTTAAACTTCAAGGAGAAATATTTCCCGGTATTCGAGCTCGGTTACGGCGAGAGTGACTATGAAGGTTCCGAAACAGGTAACACCTATCATACGGGAGCGCCTTACTTCCGCATCGGCATGGATTATAATTTCACGAAGAAGTGGTATACCGGCAACCGCCTCTACCTCGGCGTACGCTATGCCTTTACCTCTTTTAAATACGACATCAGTTCCCAGGGATTCTCCGATCCCGTATGGAACGCTCCGGTGCCTTTCGCCTATAATAATCTGGCAGCCAATTCGCATTGGGGAGAAGTAGTCTTCGGCATAGAGACCAAAATATGGGGCATCTTCCATTTAGGCTGGAACGTGAGATACAAACTGCGCATCAGCCAAAGCGAAAAGGAGCAAGGCGTCCCGTGGTACGTTCCGGGGTTCGGCAAATACGGCAGCTCGTGCCTCGGAGGAACGTTCAACATCATCTTCGACATCTGACACACACAATAATATATAATTCAAAACGATAAATAAAAACATGCACATTACTGAAGCCATATTATTGGGGTTAGCGCTGGCGATGGATTGTTTCACCGTAAGCATCACCTCTGGCACAATTGCAAAACACATTGTAGCTCGTTCCATGCTGACCATGATCCTCCTATTCGGCCTGTTCCAGGGAGGAATGGTATTGATCGGATGGTATGTCAGCACACTGTTCAGCCATTACTTGGCTCCTGTCGATCATTGGATCGCTTTCGGACTGCTGGCTTTTGTCGGCGTCCAGATGATACGTGAAGGTTTCAAAAAGGAAGAAAAGCAGACCTTTAATCCTCTCAGTTACAAGATGATCATCACCTTATCTTTCGCCACCAGCATCGATGCGATGGCCGTAGGCGTTTCTATGGCTTTCATGCAGCTCCACACGTGGTATGCTGTGCCCGTCCCGGTAACCATCATTGCCGTCATCACTTCATTGCTGACCACCTGCGGCTTAGGCGCGGGCATTTTCATCGGACGTAAAATTCCTTTCTCGACATCCCCCATCGGAGGTCTCATATTGATTGGAATCGGAATTAAAATTCTTATTGAACATTTAGGTTTATTCTCATGAACGATAAAAAAAAGAAACTACGTTGGCAGTTGCCATTCTTAATTCTATTGGTCATCGGTACGGTGTACGTGATCCGTACGCAACACTCCACCGTCCCTTTCCAAAAAGAAGAGGGAGCCATTTTCGGTACATTCTATCACATTACTTACCAATGTGACTCCAGTCTGCAAAACGAAATCGAGGCGGAGATGCATAAAGTAGACGCTTCGCTCTCGCCATTCAACAAAAATTCGATAATCACCCAGATCAACAATAACAAGGATGTGAAGCCGGACAGTATGTTCGTCCATGTATTCAATCTGGCCAAGGAAATCAGCGGTTATACCGACGGAGCTTTCGACATCACGGTAGCACCGTTGGTCAATGCGTGGGGGTTCGGCTTTAAAAACAGTCAAAACATCACGCCGGAGCTCATCGACAGTCTCCTGCAATTCGTAGGATTCGACAAGGTCAATCTGGTCAATGGCAAAGTCGTCAAGCAAGACCCACGCACCATACTGGATTGCAGCGCCATTGCCAAAGGCTATGGCAGCGATGCGGTAGCCCGCCTCCTCGACCGCAAGGGAGTGAAGAACTACATGATAGAAATAGGAGGCGAAATCGTGGTGAAGGGCCTCAGCCCCAATGAACAGAAATGGAAAGTGGGCGTCAACAAGCCTATCGACGACAGCCTGAACGTGAACAGCGAAATCCAGACCATCTTGAACGTGACCGATCTCGGCATAGCGACATCGGGAAACTATCGCAACTTCTATTATAAAGGAGGGAAAAAGTATGCGCATACCATCGATCCGCATAGCGGATATCCGATACAGCACTCCATCCTTTCGTCCACCGTATTGGCCAAAGACTGCGCGACGGCCGACGGTTTTGCCACGGCATTCATGGTGCTGGCCCTTGACAAGGCGGAGAAAGTGTTGGCTGAACATCCTGAAATCCAGGCTTATTTCATTTATTCCGACGAAAAGGGACGGAATCAAGTGTATATGACGCCGGGAATAAAAGCCATGATGGAACCTTAATATACAGCCGGATATGGACGCATTCACGTTAGACACTTTAACCGACCTGCCTTTGTTTCAAGGCATCGGCAAAGGCGAATTAGCACAAATTGCCACATCCGTCCCCCATCACGTGATGAACTATGCCCAAGGGGAGAAGTTGGCCATACAGAATCATCCTTGTAAACAGCTCATGGTCGTATTCCGCGGTACAGTACAAATGTATACGTTATCCGACAACAACCGCTTTGCCTTCTACGAACGGCTGCAATCGCCCATAGCCCTGCAACCGGAAGCATTGTACGGCATAACGCCTCATTATACGCACACCTTCACGGCGCAAACCGATGACGTCCGTGCCCTGGTGATTCCTAAAGAAGGCGTCGTACGATTGTTCAACGAATTTGGAGTGTTCCGACTGAATATGATCAATCTGTTATCCACCCATATCTATCGCCACGGAAGATGGCTGTGGCACAATCTTTCGGGGGATGCAGAGAAACGCATCGTCAACTTCATCCACATGCACAGCAGTTATCCCGCAGGAGAGAAAATATTGGAAATCAGTATGGAGGACTTAGGCCGACAAATCAATGAGCCGCGTATGAACGTGTCGCAGGCTCTGAATGCCCTCCAAAAAGAGAATCTCTTGCTCTTGAAAAGAAGAAGAATCATCATCCCGGCGCTGGAGAAGCTGATCCGGGCCAGACAATAAAATTATTTTATTATGAATACGAATACAACCGAAAATGCCAATAAGACCGAAGAAAGGATTAACCCTTTCTTCAAAACATCCTACGGTA
>JAJPYK010000050.1:5211-5641 GCA_021205005.1 Paraprevotella sp.
ACGCCGCTCGATACGGCGCCTTTAGATGAGATACGTTTAGAAGATTACGAACCGGCGTTCATGGAAGGCATCCGACAAGATAATGAACTTACAAACACGATCATCAATAATCCGGAAGAACCTACCTTCGACAACACCATCTCGTTCAGCGTACCCGACAATTTGCTGAGCCGTGTCAGTACGGTGTTCTTCAATCTGTTGAGTGCGGAAACGAATGATGACATGGATGCTTTGGCCCAAAAGATGTCTCCGATTCTGACCGAACATGCTAACAATATCCTGCTGCACGAAAAACTTTTCGCCAGAGTAAAGGCGGTTTACGAACACCACCGGGAACTGACGCCAGAGGAACAGATGTTATTGGATAAAAGCTATGACGGCTTTATCCGTAACGGAGCGAACCTCTCTCCCGAAGACAAGGAAAAATTAC
>JAJPYK010000050.1:5651-11531 GCA_021205005.1 Paraprevotella sp.
ATCTGAAGGAAACAAATAACTTCCAATTGCACTTGACTCACAAGGAAGACTTGTCCGGTTTGCCGGAGTCTGCCATAGAAGCTGCCGCACTGGCCGCCAAAGAAAAGGATATGGAAGGTTGGCTGTTCACCCTACATGCCCCGAGCTACACCCCCTTCATGACGTACGCCGACCGAAGAGAACTGCGTAAGAAGATGTACATGGCCCGCAACACCATCTGCACACACGACAATGAATATAATAACATCGGACTCGTGAAGCGCATCGTCAACCTGCGACGCGAACGGGCACAACTGCTGGGTTATCCTACCTATGCCGACTTTGTCCTAAAGAAACGTATGGCGGAAAACAGCACCAACGTATATAAATTGCTGGACGATCTGTTGCAGGCCTATTTACCTACTGCCCGCAATGAAGTGAAAGCCATCGAACGCATGGCTAAGGAAAAGGAAGGCGAAGACTTCATCCTGCAACCGTGGGACTTCGGTTACTACGCCCACAAGCTGCAACTGGAAAAATACAATCTGGATGCGGAAATGTTGCGTCCGTATTTTGAATTATCCCGTGTCAAACAGGGCGTATTCGGATTGGCCACCCGCCTTTACGGCATTACATTCAAAGAAAATGCAGACATCCCGGTCTATCATCCCGACGTAACGGCTTACGAAGTCTTCGACAAAGACGGTACGTATCTCGCCGTGCTCTATACCGACTTCCATCCCCGAAAAGGCAAACAAAGCGGAGCGTGGATGACATCCTACAAAGACCAGTGGATAGACGATGAAGGAATAGATCACCGTCCACACGTGTCCGTCACCATGAATCTGACCAAGCCGACCGAAACGAAACCGGGCCTGCTCACCTTGGGCGAAGTAGAGACATTCCTACATGAATTCGGGCACGCCCTTCACGGCATCTTCTCCCGTACGCGCTTCGAAAGCCTGAGCGGAACGAACGTATATTGGGATTTTGTGGAACTTCCTTCACAATTTATGGAGAACTTCGCGGTGGAACGCGATTTTTTAAATACCTTTGCTTTGCATTATCAAACCGGCGAACCCTTGCCGACAGAACTGATAGACCGAATTATTCAAAGCCGCAATTTCAACGTGGCCTACGCTTGTATCCGTCAGGTCAGCTTCGGATTGCTGGACATGGCTTATTACACGCAAGACAAACCTTTCGACGAAGACATATTCGCATTCGAGAAAAAAGCGTGGGAAGCAGCCCAGCTTCTGCCCCAGCCTCAGGATACCTGTATGAGCGTACAGTTCGGACATATCATGTCGGGAGGATATGCCGCAGGATATTACAGTTATAAATGGGCTGAAGTATTGGACGCAGACGCTTTCTCGCTCTTCAAGGAAAAAGGCATCTTCAATCAGGAAGTGGCACAAAGTTTCCGGGATAACATCTTGTCGAAAGGAGGAACGGAACCGCCCATGGTTCTGTACAAGCGTTTCCGTGGAAAAGCTCCCACCATCGAAGCCCTATTGGAAAGGAATGGCATCAAACGTGAACATAAAATCTGAAAGGTTAAAGACATGAGAACCCCGGAAGAAAAGAGACACGAATTGGACCTGCGCTACCTGCGCATGGCTCAGATCTGGGCAGAGAACAGCTATTGCGAACGCCGCAAAGTGGGCGCACTCATCGTCAAAGGCAACATGATCATCTCTGACGGTTATAACGGAACGCCGGTAGGATTTGAGAATGTATGTGAAGATGAGAATCACCTGACGAAACCCTATGTACTGCATGCCGAAGCCAATGCTATCACCAAAATCGCCAGGTCGAACAACAATAGCGAGGGAGCTACATTATATGTCACAGACGCTCCCTGCATCGAATGTGCCAAACTTATCATACAATCCGGAATCAAAAAAGTGTTTTATGCCCGACAATACAGACTAAGCGACGGAATCGACCTGCTCGAACGAGCCGGCATAGAAGTGCATTACCTGCCTCTGGACGGGCATTCGACAGAACTTTAAAAGCAACCATATAATCATGAATCAGAACAATTCATCACGATTTACCCCTATCCTGCTGGCGATATGCCTCGTCATCGGCATATTGATCGGTACTTTTTATGCCAACCATTTCTCAGGAAACAGGTTGAACTTCATCAATACAAACAGCAACAAGGTGAACGACCTGTTGCGCATCATTGACGACCAATACGTGGATACCGTCAACATGACCGACCTTGTGGAACAAGCCATGCCCCGCATCTTGTCCGAACTGGATCCACATTCCTCTTACATCAGCGCCAAAGATGCCGAAGCTTCGATGGAAAGTCTAAAAGGCAGCTTTTCAGGTGTAGGCATATCTTTCACCGTACAAAACGATACCGCACGTATCATCGACGTGTTGAAAGGCGGCCCCTCTGAGAAAGTCGGTCTGCTCGCCGGCGACCGCATCATCAGCGTGGACGGAAAGAACATCACGGGCAAGAACATCACGGCAGACGAATGCCAGAAACGTATGAAAGGCCAAAAAGGAACGAAAGTGAAATTAGGCATATACCGCATGGGAGAGAAGAAGACTCTCTACTACACGATTGTACGCGGCGACATTCTCGTGCACAGCATCGACGCTACTTATATGCTCACTCCGGAAACCGGATATATCAAAATCAACAGTTTCAGCGAAACCACTTATCCCGAACTTTTGGTTTCATTGGCCGAACTCAGCCAGAAAGGCTTCAAGAACTTAGTGATAGACCTTCGCGACAACGGGGGAGGCATCATGCAGACCGCCATACAGATGGCCAATATCTTCCTGCCTAAAAACCGCCTGATCCTGTATACTGAAGGACGGAAATCCCCACGCGAAGAGTACAAAAGCGATGGTCGCGGAACATTCCAGAACCTCCCGCTCGTGGTATTGGTCAACGAAAATTCGGCATCCGCCAGCGAAATTTTTGCCGGCGCCATGCAGGACAATGACAGAGGCGCCATCATCGGACGCCGTTCGTTCGGTAAAGGGTTGGTGCAACAGCCGATAGAATTCCGCGACGGCAGTCTTATCAGGTTGACCATTGCCCGCTACTACACCCCCTCCGGACGTTGCATTCAGAAGCCATACGAGAAAGGACACGGAGATGAATACGAGAACGACTTGATGGAACGTTACGAACGCGGCGAATTCTTCTCACAAGACAGCATCAGGCCGAAAGGGCCGCAATTCAAAACCCGATTAGGACGTACCGTATACGGAAGCGGCGGCATCATGCCGGATATCTTTATTCCGGAAGACACCTCGGATGTCACTTCTTATTATAAAGAAGCACGCATGAGCGGACTGATGCAGCAATATGCGTTGAACTTCACCGACGCGCACCGTCAAGAACTGAAAGGACTGAATACAATCGAAGAGATCGTCCATTTCCTCGATCGGCAAAACGTAGTGGGCAACTTTGCCGACTTCGCGCAACATCGCGGATTGCGCCGTCGTAACCTGATGCTTTACCAATCCCGCAAGCTGTTCAGAAAGGACCTGTATGCGTTCATCATCAACAACAGCAAAGACATCGAGCTATTCTATGAGTTCATCAACAGCAACGATCCGGCCATCCTCTGCGCCGTCAAAGTATTGGCCGAAGGGAAAGCCTTCCCGCAAGCACCGGAAAAGAGCTCGGACAAAAAATGACCGATATACCCATACAGAGAAAGGCTGAGGCCCTACTGCCCCGGCCTTTCTCTCATCTTACATTCCAAGACTTATGAATAAAAAAGGATTAAGGGCACTCATGACCCAATATAAAAAAGACACCTCGCCCGCAGCCCGATTAGATCTCTCAGCCCCCATCTTACGTCGTCTGGCTGTCCATCCCCGCTTCGTAAACGCACAGACGGTGATGCTCTATCACGCCCTGCCCGACGAAGTGGATACCCGTGACTTCGTGCGCTACTGGAGTTTCCGCAATTCCATCCTGCTTCCCACCGTGAAAGGGAACGAAATCGAACTCCACCGCTATACGCCCGAAGACTCGCTGTCCGAGGGAGCGTTTGGCGTGCAAGAATCCTCCGGGACCGTATTCACGGACTATGCCTCCATCGACCTGGCAGTCATTCCGGGCGTGGCTTTCGACGCGGAAGGCCATCGTTTAGGACGCGGGCAAGGTTTCTATGACCGCCTGTTGACTCACCTGAAAGATTATCCCATATATAAATTAGGAGTATGCTTCGACTGCCAGAACGTAAACCTTGTCCCCACGGAAGCCCACGACGTACCGATGGATGAAGTGCTTTGAAAACAAGAAAAGAAATTCAGTGGAACACAATGCTCTGAATTACGTGAGCGCCAACATATTCGTTCAAACGGCGCACCAAGGCCTCCCGACTCATCATCAAATTAGCCTTGAGGGCGGGCGACTTTAAGTAGACATGCAACACCTGATTGCGTACGAAGACATCGCGCGTATACCGGGCGATAGCCTGCCCCATGACTTCGGGCCACGCAGCAGCCATCCTCGTTTCATTCAAAGGAGTCTCCAAACCTGCCTGCCGGAGATACTGTCGCAGGAGCTCGCCTATATTCTCGGTCTTGTTGCGTCTCATCCTTCTATCTTCCCGCTTTCCACTCTAAAAAGTTTATAATCCTTATCCGTCTTGGCCAGAATGCCATCCAGATGGTCGCGATTCGTATCCGTCACGAAAATCTGCCCGAACTGCTCGCCCGACACCAGCTTGACGATCTGTTCCACCCGACCGGCATCCAGTTTGTCAAAAATATCATCCAGTAACAATAAGGGTGTAGTACTGCTCCCCGTCCGACGCAGGAAATCAAACTGCGCCAACTTCAACGCAATCAGATACGTCTTGTTCTGCCCCTGCGATCCTTCGCGTTTGATGGGAAAATCGCCCAACGTCATTTCCAGTTCATCATTGTGCACGCCGTGAAGCGAATAGCCCATGATACGATCTTTAACCCTGTCGCGTCGGATCACTTCCAACAAGTCTCCGCGCTGCCCATGCGAAAGATAATGCAGCCCCACTCGCTCCTTGCCTTCCGAAATACGGCCGTAAAAGTCCTGAAACACGGGAATGAATTCTTCCACATAAGCCTTCCGCTTCTCGTAAATTTTCGTTCCCTCCTTCGCCATCATCTCTTCCCACAACCGCATCAACTCTTCATCAGGTTCTTCCTCCAGCTTCAACAGTACATTACGCTGCTGCAAAGCATTGTTGTAACGTACGAGCGCATGGAGATAGTCAGGATCATACTGCACGATCACCATGTCCATAAACCGGCGACGCTCCTCGCTTCCGCCCGAAATCAGATCGGCATCGGCCGGCGATACCATCACCAACGGAATCAATCCGATATGCTCCGACAGCCGGCGGTATTCCTTTTTATTGCGCTTAAAACGCTTCTTCTGCTTACGCTTCAAGCCGCAATACACATCTTCCACCTCTCCGGATTCGTGCTCATATTCCCCTTGCAACATAAAAAAATCTTCCCCGTGACGGATGTTTTGGGAATCTATGGAATTAGTGGCACTTTTACAAAAAGAGAGAAAATAGACAGCATCCAACAAATTGGTTTTACCCTCACCGTTACGGCCGATAAAACAATTCATCTTCGGCGAGAATTCCAATTCAGCCTGAGCGATATTCTTATAATTCAAGACAGAAATCTTTTTCAGTATCATCCGTTGGTCTGGCCCGTTAAATCATCTTGCAAAATTAAGGTTTATCCCCCGAATCCTAAAAATAATAGCCTATAAATTTCATCAAACGAGAGAATTTAGCTACTTTTGCTTCGCTTTATTCCCGACTGCCTCAGGCGGAAAGGAAAGTCGTGAGAAATATAATAAACAATCAAATAAAATGACGAACAAAAAAACACAGCATGATTCTCTCAATGTGGAAC
>JAJPYK010000050.1:11541-19732 GCA_021205005.1 Paraprevotella sp.
CCATCATCGTAGTGGTTGCCGGCTTCTTCCTTTACAGAAACTTCGTGAGCAAACCCAGAGAAGCCAAGGCCAACGAATTGATATTCAAAGGTCAGCAAAATTTTGCCAGCGACAACTATGAGCAAGCACTGAACGGAGACGGTCAAGGATTCCCCGGTTTCTTGAAAATCGCCAACGACTACGGAAGCACCAAAGCCGGCAATCTGGCGCAACTTTATGCCGGACTGAGTTATGCCAAAATGGGAAAATATAAAGAAGCCGTGACGAAATTGGAAAAATTCAGCAGTTGCGGCGACGAGATGGTGTCACCCGCGGCATTGGGCGCATTGGGCAACTGCTATGCAGAACTGAACCAACTGGACAAAGCGACCTCCACACTATTAGAGGCAGCCAAGAAAGCCGACAACAACAGCCTTAGCCCGGTCTACCTGATTCAGGCCGGAGAAATCTTTGAATCTCAGGGCAAAAAAGACAAGGCATTGGAATGCTACCAGCAAATCAAGAGCAAATACGTGAACTCCATGCAATACTCCGATATTGACAAATATATCGAACGCGCAAGCAAATAATCTTTTTGTTCATCCGTAATTATCATAAAGACATGGCAACGAAACTGCATAATTTATCCGAATACGACTTCAACTCCGTTCCCGATGCCGCAGGGATGAGATTCGGCATCGTGGTCAGTGAATGGAACCATACCATCACCGGCCCGTTATTAGAAGGAGCACACCAAACCCTGCTCAAGCATGGCGTCCGCGAAAGCGACATTTTAGTGAAGACCGTACCCGGAAGTTTCGAATTGGTTTTCGGCGCATCCCAAATGATCCGCAGCGGAAGAGTGGACGCTGTTATTGCCATCGGTTGCGTGATCCGCGGCGATACCCCGCATTTCGACTATATCTGCGAAGGTACGACGGAAGGTTTGGCCCGTCTGAATGCCACGGGCGAGGTACCTGTCATCTACGGACTGCTCACGTGCAACACGCTGCAACAGGCGCAAGACCGCGCCGGAGGTAGCTTAGGCAACAAAGGAGACGAGTGCGCCGTGACAGCCATCAAGATGGTGGACGACAAACGGACGCTCTGATCCAAGACGACAGTTTTTTTCATATGGTTGCAAGCCGGTTTCTCACACGAAGCCGGCTTGCACTTTTTCATGCGCCCGGTTCCCCCCGATCATTTGATCTAATGCCATATTGCCTACGCCGTCCGCCCCTTTCTTTCATAGGATCACAAAGGCAGTAGTCCCTGTCCGAAAAGGTTCATTTCACTCTCGTTCTTGACTTTAAATATATAAAAAGACAGCAAAAAAAAGAAAAATGGAGTCAGCAGAGAAAGAAAGATTGCATAATTTTACAACGAATTATTAATGTTCAGACATCACTCCAACGGTATGAAAGAAGAAACAAATCTGCTTACGGGACACATTAATAAAACTAAACTTATTCAGTTTTGGGCCATTGTGCTCATCACTTTGATCATTTGGAACCTGCCCTCGTATGTTTTTGGCATAGACGGTCTCACCGTAATACAACAACGGGTAATAGCCATATTCGCATTTGCGACCCTTATGTGGCTCACAGAAGCCATTCCTTCATGGGCCACCTCCGTGGCCATCATAGCGGTGCTGATCCTCACCTCGTCAGACAACGGACTGACCTTTTTGAGGGGAGACAGCGTGACGTTCGGCAATTTGCTCGATGCCAAGACCTTGATGGCGACCTTTGCCGACCCCATCATCATTCTTTACCTCGGCGGATTCATCCTGGCCATTGCGGCCACCAAGTCGGGCCTCGACGTAGAACTGGCCAAGATATTGATAAAACCATTCGGCAAGAGGTCCGAAATGGTTCTTTTAGGTTTCATTTTAATCACAGGAGTATTCTCCATGTTCGTCAGCAACGCAGCCACAGCAGCCATGATGCTGACCTTTCTCGCCCCGGTATTCCGCTCGTTGCCGTCAAGCGGAAAAGGAAAAACGGAACTGTCCATGTCAATACCGTTAGCGGCAAACTTAGGAGGCATGGCGACGCCTGTCGGCACTCCCCCCCAATGCCATAGTCCTGAAGTTCCTCAACGACCCCAAGGGACTCGACCTGGGTATAGGATTCGGACAGTGGACCGCCGTGATGTTGCCGCTGGTCATCATTCTTCTGTTACTCGCCTGGATCGTACTCAGAATCTTATTCCCCTTCAAGCAAAAGACCATCGACATTCAGTTTACGACGGAACATAAGGAACACAATTGGCGCTCGACGACAGTGGCCGTCACCTTCTGCGTCACAGTCCTGTTGTGGATGTTCGATAAAGTCACCGGAATAAACGCCAATGCGGTGGCCATGTTCCCCATCGTCATATTCGCTGTCACCGGCGTAATCACGGAGAAGGACTTGCAGGATATAAACTGGAGCATCATCTGGATGGTCGCCGGCGGCTTCGCTTTAGGTCTGGGACTGAACGAATCCGGCCTTGCCGATGCAGCTATCAAATCCATCCCGTTTGCACAATGGTCGCCGATAATGATACTGCTGATATCCGGATTCATCTGCTACGTCATTTCCAACTTTATCTCGAACACGGCCACCACGGCCCTTTTAGTACCGGTCCTCGCCACCGTATGTAAAGGTATGGGCCATACGCTCGACAGCATAGGAGGAACCCCGACGATCATCATCGGTATTGCCATCGCCGCATCGAGCGCCATGTGCCGGCCCGTGTCTACTCCGCCTAATGCCATAGCCCATTCTACCGGATTGATCACCCAAAAAGAAATGCTCACGGCCGGATTGATTACCGGTATTCTTTCTCTCGCTTTAGGATATGCCGTACTCTTCATAAGCGGTGAGATGCGCCTATTCTGAGCATCCCGCTTCCGGAAGCAATTTTTGTAAATAAAATAAAATTCCGAAAAGCGAATCAGGAAGGTCGTCCGCCGTTCGGCGCAGAATGGAAAATCAATCAGCGCCGAACGACGGGACAATCTGCGGAGATTTTTTCCCTTTTCTCCTGAACAAAATCCACCCCCGTCCCAGTTCCTACAAAAAAAGAGGAGACGAAACCTGTCTCCTCTTCCTATATTGCTATTTTGCAGCAGATTAAGAAAATCCTCAAATTCGAGATCCGCTCCCCCAATGTTCCCTTCCCGCGAGAAAGACACGAGCTTTAGTTTGTCGTATATTTTCCGTATTCCGCGTTTTTTTCAGAGAGCCTTGAAGCTATTACGGACAAAAGGCCTCTATAAGATTCCCCGCAAGTCGCTCACGATGCCGCAGTGGGGATACGCTTCCAATTCCCCCCGTGTCGTCATGCCGTGGAGCACGCCGACAAAGTCCGTCCCACCTGCCTGAGCCGTCTGCGCATCCACCACACTGTCACCGATATAAAGCACTTCCGCTTTGTCGCATCCGGCACGGCCGATGGCGCAAAGCAAACCCTCCGGATTCGGCTTGGCCGCTTTGACATCCTCATTGCCCACAATGAAGTCCACAAGACTGCTCTGCCCCTCTTTCTCCAGCAAATCCAAAATACGGTAACGGTATTTGGTGGACACGATGCCGATCACAGCCTTTCGTTGTTTCAGTGCCTCCAGCACTTCCACCGTTTCGGGTAAGAAAAAAGTATTGGCAGTCATGTACGTGTCGGCCTCTTTCACATACTCACGCTTATATCCGGCCAGCACATCGGCCGCGGAAACACCCGTCAAAATGGAAAAAGACTCTTCCAGCGTCCTGCCGATTGTGCGTTTAATGTCCATATCCGTAACGGCCGAATAACCGTGCCGTCCGAGCACTTGCCGGAAACAGGTTACGATTCCCCGTGAGGAATCCACCAGAGTATAGTCGAAATCAAAAATATAAGCCTTATAAGTCTTCATAAAAAATGCTGCATTCAAAATAGATTCAGTTTGTTCTTTCGCGCTTCTTCCAAAGCCACGGTCTCTACCCGTTGCGTCACGGAACGCTCCCGAAGCTGCTGCTGTTCCTCTTTCAGTTGTTCCACGGCCTCGTCCCTCGTTTCCGGATTCAGGAAGCGTGCCGCCGTCAAGGCGTTTTGCGAAGCGTCTTTCATCCAGATGACCGGTCCGTCATATACCGGCGCAATCTTCAGGGCCGTGTGCAAACGACTGGTCGTAGCCCCTCCGATCATGACGGGAATGGAAAGTCCGGCGCGCTTCAGCTCGGTCACCACATGTACCATTTCCTCCAGGCTCGGCGTAATCAGTCCGCTCAATCCGATGAGGTCGGGATGCAGTTCCTTGGCTTTCGCCACGATCTCCTCGGCCGGCGTCATCACACCCAGATCCACGATTTCATAGTTGTTGCAGGCCATGACCACCGCCACGATATTCTTGCCGATGTCGTGCACATCGCCTTTCACCGTGGCCACCAACACCAGCCCTGCCCGGGCCGCCCCGTCCTTCTTTTCCGCTTCGATGCGGGGTTGCAGGATGCTCACGGCCTTTTTCATCGTGCGGGCGGTCTTGACCACTTGCGGAAGGAACATCTTGCCGGAACCGAAAAGTTCGCCCACGATGTTCATGCCCTTCATCAACGGTCCCTCGATAATATCCACGGCATGGGGATACAAAGGTGCCACCTCCTCCAGATCTTCAACCAAATAGGCATCGATGCCTTTCACCAGGGCGTGCTGCAAACGCTCTTCCACCGGAGCTTCGCGCCATGCGTCCTTCTTCACGGCCTCGCTTCCCGCGCTTCCGTCAGCCTGCGATTTGGCGGCCTCCGCCTCAGCTTTCAACTTGTCCGCCCATGCTATCAATTGTTCCGCCGCATCGGGACGACGGTTCAGCACCACGTCTTCCACCACTTTCAGCAGATCGGCCGGAATATCTCCGTACATCACGGAAGCCGCCGGATTGACGATACCCATGTCCATCCCCTCGCGACAAGCATAATAAAGGAACACGGCGTGCATGGCTTCGCGGATGTAATTGTTGCCTCGGAAAGAAAAAGACAGGTTGCTCACGCCGCCGCTGACATGTGCGCCGTAAAGGTTTTGACGGATCCACCTCGTGGCCTGAATAAAGTCCACCGCGTAATTGTTGTGCTCCTCCATCCCGGTGGCGATGCCCAATACGTTGGGATCGAAAATAATATAGTGAGGATTGAAACCGATGCGCTCCACCAACAAGCGATAGGCACGGGCACAGACTTCGATCTTGCGGGCACAGGTATCGGCCTGCCCTTTCTCGTCGAAAGCCATCACGATGACCGCCGCTCCGAGACGCTTCACCTCGCGGGCATGTGCCAGAAACACTTCCTCTCCCTCCTTCAGAGAAATGGAATTGACGATGCTTTTCCCCTGCACGCATTTCAGTCCCGCCGTAATCACTTCCCATTTGGACGAATCGAGCATCACCGGAATGCGTGAGATTTCAGGCTCGGAAGCCAACAGGTTCAGGAACTCCACCATCTCGTGACGGGCGTCGAGCAGTCCTTCGTCCATATTGATGTCGATGACCAAAGCCCCGTCCTCCACTTGTTTCCGTGCTATATCCAAAGCCTCTTCATACTTCTGTTCCTTAATCAACCTCAGGAATTTGCGCGAACCGGCCACGTTGCACCGCTCGCCCACATTGACGAAACGGACCTCCGGCGTCAGTTCAAAAGCTTCCAGACCGCTCAGACAGAGATGCTCGGGCCGCTCTTTGGGCACATACGGCTTTCCCTGTGCGGCCAACGCCGGAAAGCGGGCAATGTATTCGTCTGTCGTACCGCAACACCCTCCGATGATGTTGACCCAACCTTCTTCTACGAAGAACTTCATTTCTTCGGCCATCTGCTCGGCCGTCTGGTCGTATTCGCCCATACTGTTGGGTAAGCCGGCATTCGGATAGACCGATATATAATAAGGTGAACGTTGGGCCAGGATTTGCAGGAAAGGAATCAAATCGTGCGCACCGAAGGAGCAGTTCAGTCCCACGGAAAAAAGATCGGCATGCGACACCGAAATGAGAAAGGCTTCCAACGTCTGTCCGGAAAGCGTACGTCCGCTCCGGTCCGACACCGTCACCGACAGCATGACCGGCACCCGTCGTCCCGTCGCACGCATGGCATCCTCCGCAGCATATAAAGCAGCTTTGGCGTTCAAAGTGTCGAAGACGGTCTCTATCAGCAAGGCATCCACTCCCCCTTCGAGCAAAGCCGTCATCTGTTCCCGATACGCATCAGCCAGTTCGTCGAAAGTCAAGGCCCGATAAGCCGGATCATTCACGTCAGGACTCATGGAGCATGTCTTGTTGGTCGGCCCTACGGAACCGGCCACAAAACGGGGTTTCTCCGGCGTCATAGCCGTAAATTCGTCCGCCAGCTCGCGGGCTATGCGGCAGGCCGCCAGATTGATTTCCCGACAATAATCTTCCACGTGGTAGTCGGCCATGGAAATCCGTTGTGAACTGAAAGTATTGGTTTCTATGAGATCGGCCCCGGCTGCAAGATATTTCCGGTGAATTTCCCGAATCACGTCGGGGCGCGTCAGGCACAGCAAATCATTGTTGCCCGCCATCAATCCCGAAATATCCTTAAACCGTTCTCCTCTAAAGTCCGCTTCTGTCAGTTTGTAACGCTGTATCATGGTGCCCATCGCACCGTCCAGCACCAAAATCCGTTGTTTAATGGCCTCTTCTAATGTCATGCTTTCCCTCTAAACATCCTGTCTTATCTTCCAATGATCAGTACTTCTTTATCTGTCGGTCTATCTCCCGTCTATCCTCTTTTTCCTTCAGCGTCTGCCGCTTGTCGTATTCCTTTTTTCCTCGGGCCAGACAGATGTCCACCTTGGCCAGCCCCTTTTCGTTGATAAACAACAAGGTGGGTACCAACGTAAATCCGGAATTCTTCATCTCCGCCTGCAATTTCCTTATCTCCTTCCGGTTGAGCAGGAGTTTGCGGTCGCGCCGTGCCGCATGGTTATTATAAGAACCATACGCATATTCGGCCACATACATGTTCTTCACCCACACCTCTCCGTTGTGGATGACACAGAACGTATCGACCAGACTGGCCTTACCGGCCCGTATGGATTTGATTTCCGTACCGGTCAGCACGATGCCGGCCGTGTATTTATCCATCAGCAAGAAATCAAACGACGCGCGCTTATTCTTGATGTTCACAGATTTTACTTCATTTTTTTTCTCTGCCATTCTTTTCCTCTTCTTACTCGTTCACCACTTCCGCGAACAGGTCGAGATGCTCGTCCACATGGCGTGCCAATGTCGCCGTAATCTCTTCTTCCATCTCCACGAAACTGTCGTCCAGCTCGTCGAATTCGGGATGGGTCTCGAACAAAGCCATAAACTCCTCGTCCTAACACTCCTTTGTCAGTTCGTCTTTGTAACGGTCATACAAACTCTTCCCTTTATACACCAATTTGGAGAAATCATGCGCTCCCATCAGCCGCATGGCCTTCGCGAAAGGATTGTCGAAGATGAACGGACCGTAACCGTTATGAATCAACTGTACAAAACCGCCGTCCATCACCTCGTCGCGAAAAATGGCATAGGCCAGCAATGAGATTTGTTCCCCATTGAGCCATCCCATATTTTCTGCCGTCAGTTCTCCGCCGATCACCTCCCGGTCACGGTCGATAAAAACTTGCAGAAACTCGTCCATC
Organism: Paraprevotella sp.; assembly: GCA_021205005.1. Taxonomy (GTDB): domain Bacteria; phylum Bacteroidota; class Bacteroidia; order Bacteroidales; family Bacteroidaceae; genus Paraprevotella. The sequence goes on from JAJPYK010000050.1 coordinate 19,174, forward strand.
CCCTGCTCCGCAGCCTTGCGCAACCGGGCGTCGCTGATCGTGATTTTCTTCTGTTCCATTTTATTGCGGATTGTGCCTGCAAAGATACGATTATTCAACGAAATGCCGAGCATATCTTTTCTTTTTTTGTCAATCGTCCGTTGACGCATCCTTTTTTCTTCCCTCTTGAGCCCGGCGTACTTTCCCTGTGGAGTTTCCCCCATACGGCATCAGACGCGCAAAGGTCAAGAGCTCCTCATCGCAATCTGCGGAGAAAAAAATTTCAATCTCCGCAGATCGGATAATTTTTCTCCGCACTAAAATTCGCACGGATGCATTTGCCCGTTATAAGACTGAAAACAAGCAGATTAGATTTTTCTTAGTTGGAAGTCCTTTTCCTCGAAAAAAAACAAAAGCGAGAAGCTCATGATCCCCCGTACAATCCCTGAAACATCACAGCCCACAAGGATACGACAGAATATTAAATGCCTTACAACACTAAAGCCATGAGCATATAAAAAGTATAAAAGACTGGAATAGAATGATATATTTATGGAATATATCCCACACTGAACACGAT